>JAUXKD010000062.1 GCA_030624445.1 Candidatus Aenigmatarchaeota archaeon | reverse complement strand
TCCCTATCTTGAATTCCCTGTCCATGCCTGACAACCTCCAATAGTCCTTCAATTCCCTGGCTTCGAGCACGGGCTTTTTCAGCACCGCATCCGTGAAAGCCTCCACCAGGGAAAGCTGGGTGAATATGGGAACGTCGAGCGCCGTCATCTCCTTCCTCGTCTGCACGTCGTTTCCCAAGTCTATGAACATGTCCGGGAGCCTGTCCTCCCTCTCTTCCGATACCCTGAATCCGGCCCGCCTCAGCTTCGCCACCATCTTGTCTTCAAGGCCATTGGCCAGGATGCTCCCGTTCAGCTTTATCCCGGACTCGGTGGCAAGCATCGATTTCAGGAGAGCCTCCTCGAAGCTGCTTCCCATGCAGGAAATCTCGCCTGTGGACACCATCTCCACTCCCAGGTTGGGGTCGACCCCATTCAGTCTGGACCACGAGAACATCGGGCTTTTTATCGAATACGCTTTCACATTGTTGGCGGTGAGCCCTCTCGGGATAGGCTCCCCGAGCATGCACCTCGTTGCCAGCCTGATGAGGTTTATGCCCGTCGTCTTGCTGGTGTAAGGCATGGAGCGCGACGCCCTCAGGTTGCATTCAATCACGTATATCCTGTCACCCTTCACAATGTACTGTATGTTGAACGGGCCCTTTATGCCGAGCTCCCTTGATATTTTCTTGGTGTAGTCCGCTATCCTCTCCTTGATTCTCTCGTCGATGGAAAACGGCGGTATCACCATGCTCGCATCCCCCGAGTGCACGCCGGCCGGCTCTATGTGCTCTATCACGGCGCCTATAAAAGCATCCCGACCATCCCCTACGCCGTCGACTTCCACTTCCTTTGCGTTATTTATGAACTCCGAGACAACGACCGGATAGTCCCTGGAAAGCCTGACGGCCTCGCCAAGGTAGCTGTTCAGATCGTCTTCAGTCCTCGCGACCTTCATTGCGGAACCGGAAAGGACGTACGAAGGCCTTATGATCACGGGATAGCCTGTTTTTTTCACGAAATTCCTTATGCCCTGTATTGTTGAAAGCGAACTCCAGCGGGGTTGCGCTATCCCGAGCCTGTCCAGCATCGATGAAAACTTGTCCCTGTTCTCGGCGGAGTCTATGTCCCTGCCGAAAGTCCCGAAAAGCTGGACCCCCCTCTTGCTGAGGGAGTATGCGAGATTGTTCGATGTCTGCCCGCCAACCGATACCACGACTCCGAGTGGCGTTTCCTTTTCAACGATGTCCAGGACCCTCTCCAGCGTGAGTTCCTCGAAATAGAGCTTGTCCGACATGTCGTAATCAGTGGAAACCGTTTCAGGGTTGCAGTTCACCACGACGGTTGTATAGCCCCTGTCTTTCAATTCCCACATGCAGTTCACGGTGCACCAGTCGAATTCCACAGAGGAGCCGATCCTTATGGGACCCGCGCCCAGGACTATCACCTCACCCTTTTCCGAAAAATCAATGTCGTCGGTCGTGCCGTTGTAGGTCATGTAGAGGTAGTTGGTCTTCGCTGGGTACTCCGCGGCCAGGGTGTCTATCTGCTTCACTACAGGCACAATATCATAGTGCTTCCGCAGGGACCTTATCTTTCCGGCAGAGGCTTTCATTAGTTTTGATATGGCCGCATCCGAGAAGCCGAGCTTCTTCGCCTTCGATAGTGTATCCCCGAATCCGGGCTCGGAGAATCTTGCGCCTTTAAGCCTGGTATGAAGTTCAACTATGTTCTTCAGTTTGTAAAGAAACCACTTGTCTATCCCGCTCAGTTCTTTAATTTCATCGATGCCGATCCCGGCTTTAATGGCGTCGGTCACGGCAAACAGGCGCTGGTCTGTAGGCGAACGCAGTTCCTCCTTCAGCGTCTCCATGTCTTTCACAGTGGCCTCCTCCACCACTTCCCGCCCGATTTCCAGCATTCTCACGGCCTTCTGGATGGTTTCCTCAAACGTCCTGCCTATGGCCATGACCTCGCCTATGGCCTTCATCTGCGAGCCGAGTCTGGCGTCGATGTTCTTGAACTTCCTCGCCTCCCATCTGGGGACCTTGATCACCATGTAGTCGAGGGCGGGCTCGAAACAGGCCGAAGTTACCTCTGTGATCTTGTTCGTAAGTTCCGGCAGGGTGTACCCCACGGAAAGCTTGGCACCCACGTAAGCCAGGGGATAGCCCGTGGCTTTTGAGGCCAGGGCCGATGACCTTGACAGCCTCGCGTTTATCTCTATCACGCAGTATTCGAGCTTCTCGGGGTTGAGCGCAAATTGAATGTTGCATTCGCCAACTATGCCAAGGGACCTGACCACGTTTATCGACACCTCCCTGAGCCGGTGGTATTCCGTGTTGGTAAGCGTCTGGCTCGGGGCGACGACGATGCTGTCTCCCGTGTGGACTCCCATCGGGTCGAAGTTCTCCATGCAGCATACCGTTACGCAGTTGTCGTTGCAGTCCCTCATGACCTCGTATTCCACCTCCTTCCAGTGGTGCAGATATTTTTCCACCAGGACCTGGCCTATCATCGAATGCCTGAGTCCCTTCCTGACGATGTCCGCCAGCTCTTCCCTGTCCCATGCGACACCGGAACCGAGACCGCCGAGTATATACGCCGGCCTGATCATCACGGGGTAGCCGATCTCATCCGCGGCCTTCCTTGACCCTTCCAGATTCGAGCATGACACGCTCGGGGCGATGGACGCTCCCGCTGCCTTCACGGCCCTCCTGAATTTCTCCCTGTCCTCGGTCTTTATTATGGACTCCACGGGAGTCCCAAGAACGCGTACGCCGTATTTTTTCAACACCCCTTTTTTTGCCAGCGTCACCCCGGTGTTGAGGGCTGTCTGTCCGCCGAAGCCCAGTATTATGCCGTCAGGCTTCTCCTTCCTGATGATCTTCTCCATGAATTCCGGGGTCACTGGCTCGAGATACACCCTGTCGGCCATGTCATGTGAGGTTTGTATCGTTGCAACGTTGGGATTCACGAGGACGGTCTCTATGCCCTCCTCCTTCAGGGCCTTCAGGGCCTGGGACCCGGAGTAATCGAACTCCGCAGCCTGGCCTATGCGGATGCCCCCGCTCCCGATGATAATGACCTTCCTGACGCTTTCATCCTTTGGCATTTCCACTACCCATTTTCTTTATGAACTCATCGAAAATGAACTTCGTCTCCACCGGGCCCGGCGAGGCCTCGGGATGGAACTGCGTTCCGAACACCGGAAGCTTCTTGTGCGTTATCCCCTCGACGGTGCCGTCATTCACGTTGACAAAGGTTATATCGACGTCCTTGTCCGTCACGGAATCCGGGTCTATC
This sequence comes from Candidatus Aenigmatarchaeota archaeon, assembly GCA_030624445.1. Classification (GTDB taxonomy): domain Archaea; phylum Aenigmatarchaeota; class Aenigmatarchaeia; order QMZP01; family JAFGSV01; genus JAUXKD01. Next base: position 1,096 of record JAUXKD010000062.1, on the reverse strand, counting down.
GTGTAACCGTGATTCTGGGACGTTATGTAGCATCTTCCCGAAGCCTTGTCCATGACCGGATGGTTCTGCCCCCTGTGCCCGAATTTCATCTTGTACGTATCGCACCCGAGGGCAAGCCCGAGTATCTGGTTGCCCAGGCATATCCCGAGCGTCGGCATCCCGCGTTCGATCAGATTTGTAACAGTCCGGACCAGGTAAGGCACATTCTTCGGATCCCCCGGACCGTTTGAAATTATCACACCGTCAGGGTTCAGGCCCATAATCCTGTCTGCGCTGTATCCTGCCGGCACCCTCGTTACTTCCACGCCTCTTTGCACACGCGACTTTACGATCCCCAGTTTCACGCCGCAGTCTATGACAACGACCTTTCTTCCGTTGCCGGCGTATTTGAGTTCATTTTTTATTGTAACCTCGCCTACAAGGTCTCTCAAGTTCGGGTCCTTCGCGTGTTTTACTTCCCCGAGGAGTCTACCCGCGTCTATAGGATTTTCGCTCACCTCTAAAATGCCCATCATCGTCCCTTCGACCCGCAGCGTTTTCGTGAGCTCTCTTGTGTCTATTCCCTCTATCCCCGGAATACCGTTCGATTTCAGCCACTCGTGGAGTCTCATCTCCGATGTGTAGTGTGAAGGGTTCCTGCAGGCTTCGTACACAACGTAGCCCTGTATCTGCGGCCTGTCAGACTCGAATTCGCGCCTGCATACGCCGTAGTTTCCCACGAGCGGATACGTCTGGCAAAGGATCTGCCCCCTGTATGAACAGTCCGTCACGGACTGGGTGTAACCCACCATTCCCGTGTTGAAGACTACCTCGCCGGTGACCTTCCCGGTAGCGCCAAAGCCGGTTCCCTTCCACACGGAACCGTCCCTAAGAACAAGAACAGCATAGAGCGCATCATGCACGTTTTCATTTTTCTCTAGCGTGTCTTTTCGGTTTTCTTTTTCCGTCAGGCTAATAATAACCCTGCACTATTTAAGCAAGCTTTGATATTTAAACCTTCCACGGATTTCCAAAAGATTTTTTTAAAGAAAAGAATCATTATTTAATATGCGTTTCGGAGGAAGAACATTTTCAGGGAGATCCAGAACCCGCCTTA
>JAUXKD010000061.1 GCA_030624445.1 Candidatus Aenigmatarchaeota archaeon | reverse complement strand
TCGCCCCGTGGATGTACGAACTCGTAACAACAACAACGAATACGACGAGCTCCACCACGCAACAGCAGATAAAGTGCAGGAACGCTGGGCTGGACTTTGATTCCAACTACGGATACTTCGGTGTCGATTGGAATTTCACAGGCAACGGCACAGATTTTCTTAATGCCAAGCTTGTGAACACAGGTAACGTTAATTTGTGGGGATTTTTATTCGAGGTCACTCTTGAATCGCAGTCGGGGGAAGAGATAAAGCATTATAACTTCACTGATCCCACGAAAATCGAATCAGCAGACCCACTGAGGCCGTCGATGTCAGCCATCGCCGGGGCCGACATAACGGAAGACATAAACGGCACCGTTTACACACTCAAGGCGATCAAGCTTCTGAACTCGGTCTGTGTGGAAATAGCGCCGGCCCTTACGGTCTGAGTTTAAACTTATAATATCGGAGTGTAATAATGAATGATGATGAGGCTGGGACCATGCCCGTAGACAAGGAACCGGTAGAGGAATTGCTGAAGGCCGTTCGTGACAAGCTTTCCGAACTGGAAGACCTGCAGCTCGTTAACAAGCTGGACATAATCAACATGAAAAACGAGCTGGACAGGCTCAGTCTCACCACCTCTTCTTCTGAAGAAGACGTGGAGAGAATCGCAGAGCTTAAGAAGCTTTCTGAAAAGGCTGGCGACCTTAAGAAGTTCGAGAATGCGTACTCCGAACTTGAGAAACTGAAATCCGAACTTGAGAAGATCAACCTGACCGATATAGGTTCGCTGAAACCGGAGATTGAGTCCATCAGAAAAAAAATATCGAGCCTGGAATCGGGCACGGCCCCGGCAGGCATGGAATCTGAGGATACGGAAAACATAAAAAAGGAGATAGGCAACCTTCGCTCGGCCTTTGAATCCTTCAAGGGGCAGGCAGGGCAGACTACGGGGCTGCAGGAGCAAATCGATGAACTCAGAAAGGGGTTGTCGGAAGTTCCGGCCTCCCGACAGAAAGGAGTCAAACCCGGGGAGTTGCAGGAACTGCTCAAAAGAATAGAGAATCTGGAATCCGCAAAGTCCGTGGTGAAGGGGGGAATTTCTCCAAAAGTCAAGGCCCAAATTGAGGAACTGACCGAAAAGGTGTCCGGACTTGAAAGCATGAGGGGAAAGCCGAAAGGGAATGGAGTCCCCGATGCCAGACTTGAAAAAATAAGAGAAGGCCTGCAAGCCGAGATCGCCTCCGTCAAAAAGATTGTGGATGAACAACAGGAAAAATTCTCCAGTCTGGAAAAACCCAAAGTGGAACCTGACACCGGCGTTTTCGATAAGAGGATTTCCGTACTCGAGAAGAGAATGGAGAAGGAGCCCGAAGAGGGAGACGGCCGAGACGCCGAAAGGATCGAAAGCGAGATAGAACAACTCAAGTCGTTGGCGGAGGAGCAGGGCAAAGACATACTGGAACTGCGGTCTTCCCAGAAGAAAAGGCCGGACATTGATGAAGAGAAAATCATGGAAATGAAGAAAGCACTGATAGAAACGAAGGCTCAGGCGACAAAGGACGAGATCGAGGATCTGAGAAAGGAAATTCAGATACTACGGACCAGCATGTCCGTCGGTGATCATCAGAAACAGAAGCCCGATGCCGGGGTTTCCAATGACATCGAGGAAATCAAAAAGCATATAGTGAGACTCGATCCGATTTCCAATGAAATCATCACCCTTAAATCGAAAATGAAAGACGTTGACGGAAAGCTGACACAGATCAGCGTTTCTCCTGATCTACTGGCAGAGATGAAGAAGATGAAGGAGGATTTCCCGGCCGAGGAATTCACAGACATCAGAAGCAGGATGGATATCTTGGATAAGAAACTTGAAAAGGCAGGCAGACTGGCACTCGGCATAAAGCCCATTCAGCTGCCCGGCAGCGGTGCCGGCGAGTCGAAGGACATGGTGGATTTAGGGAGGAGGCTCGAATCCCTTGAGAGTATCGTGAAGAAGGGAGCGAGCCCGGAAAAGCTAAGGGAACTGGAAGTTATCGTCGAGAGTCTCAAATCCGAAATTCCCATTAAGATTTCAAAGGACACGGACCAACGGATTGCCGATCTCAAGGCGCAAATAGATAAGAAGGTTCATGAAATGGAGTTCGAGAAAAAGGAAATACTGGAGAGCGCATTGGAGCAGCTGCTTGCACAGCCGGGATCCATGAACAAATTCATGGACGAAAAGATCAACAAGGAAGTGAAAGAACTTAGCGAGAAGGTGGAAAAATTCGGCGGGAAGCTCAGCCCTTCCGATGCAAAGGTTACGGCCCTTATGGAAGACAGCGAAGAGAAGGAGAGGGAGCTTGAAAAAATAAAATCCGATCTCCAGGAGAAGGACGCCAAGAACAGGAAGGATATCGAATCCCTGGAGATAGAGCTCAATGCATTGGGTGCCAAGCTAGGTACGACCCATACCGCGGTAAAGGGAATGGAGGGTTCGGGGGTACGGGGCGCAGCGATGGACATGGAAATAATCAAAACCAAACTTGACTGGCTGGAAAGCACGGTCCACAAGTTCGACCTTAAAGACATTTACGAAAGACTTCAGGACCTGGAAGACAGGCTGACAACAGGGGGCCACTCACCGGTGATCATTGAGTGAGGCTGTTTGCTCCAGCACCTCGGGTATTTTTTCAATCACGTCAGTTGCAAGGAGACCCGGCCCAAGTTCTTTTGCCGCGATATCGCCGGCTGCCCCGCATATGTATGCAGCTGCCGCGGCCGCGTGCACGGATTTTACCCCCATGGCCAGCATAGCGCCGCACACGCCTGCAAGAACGTCGCCTGTTCCTCCTACCGTCATGTACGGGTTGCCGGTGGAGTTGATTAAACTTTTATTGCCCTCAGCTATGACATCCTTGTATCCCTTGAGAAGAACGGTCGCCTTGAATTCCTGGCTGAATTTTTCAACCCGTTTTGTTCTTTCTTCCAGCTTTTTGGAGAGACTTACACCGCTCAGATTGTGGAATTCCTCATCATGCGGCGTTATTATCCACCCTCTCCTGAGAAGTTTTTTCTTTTCGGACAGCATGTGCAGCGCGTCCGCATCCAGAACACACGGTTTCTCGAGCACATGCAGCAAATCCAGAACGGTGTCCCTGGTTTTCGCCATCCTCCCGATTCCGTTTCCAATCACCACGGCATCGAACCTTTTTGAAATGCCGATCAGCCTTTTGAGGTTCTGAGGATTGATGTAATCGCCTTCCAAAGGCTCCGTTATGAGATTCGGTGAAAAGGAGGCGGTGACATCCGCCGCTGTTTCGGGCGCCGCGATCGTGACAATGTCAACCCCAGAACGCAGGGCGGCGAGTCCGCACAAAGCTGGCGCCCCTTTGTATCTCCTGCTTCCTCCTATGATCAGCAGCCTGCCGAATTCGCCCTTGTGGCTCCATGTCCCCCTCGGCGTGTAAATCTTTTTGACGATATCAGATGTGACGAGCTTCATTGTTAATCTAATGTGAATTACACATATTAAAATATCTGAATTTGGTTGCGTGATGTCATAAAAAATAGCCGGGGAATGTCACTTCCAGTACGGGTTCTTAATATACTTGTAGACAGAATAGGCGGCACTTTCGCCGGTTGCAAGAGCCTGTGGTATCCTTTTTATCTCGCTCACGATGTCTCCCGCGGCGAATATGCCGGGAACGTTCGTCATCCCGTTATCATCCACAGCGACACGGACACCGGTCATCTTTATCCCGATACCTTCCAGCCATTCTTTCGCAGGAACATAGCCAATGCATATTAACACATTATCGCACGCGAGTTCCCTCTTTTCCTTGCTTTTGTTGTTGAACAGAGTGACTTTCTCCACCTTTTCTTCTCCCGAAACCGAATCAATCTCGGTGTTCCATAGCATGCCCACTCCGGATTTTTTTATCTTCTCCTTGTTCTCGTCTATCGCCCTCAGCTCGTCCTTTCTGTGGGCCAGCCAGACCTTTGCCCCGGCCTCGTGCAGGCCGAGCGCAGAATCCACCGCAGAGTCTCCGCCGCCAACTACAATAACACGCTTACCATTGAATTTTTTGGGATCCTGCAGGAAGTATTCCACACCCCGCAGGTCCTCTCCTGGCACGGAAAGCTTTCTGGGTGTGCCGCTCAGTCCGGTCGCAACTATCACCGCGGAACACTCATAGCTGCTCTTCTTTGTCTTGACCTTCATAGGCTTCCCGGCCTTCACATCTTCGACCGCTTCCATCTCCCGTATCTGGACTCCTTCCTTGAGCACATGATCGACTATCTTTCCGGCAACCTCTTTGCCCAGCATTCCCCTGAAACCCAGGAAGGAATCCACCTTCTTCCACGGATAGCCTTGTGAGAGCGCGCCTCCCGCCTTTCCAGCATCGATAACAATGGTGTTAAGCTT
>JAUXKD010000053.1 GCA_030624445.1 Candidatus Aenigmatarchaeota archaeon | reverse complement strand
CTCCAGGCTGCTCTACCCCGCTGCTGCTATTATAATAAAGACACTGGTTTTAAAAGTTTAATCAGGTCAACAATTTATACATAGTCTATTAAATCGGGTGCTGCAGTGGAAACCAAAATTGTTGCCGGCTGTGACGAAGCAGGTCGTGGATGCATTATAGGCCCACTCGTCATTGCAGGCATTTCAGTGAATCATGATCAGGAAGAAGTTCTCAAAAGAATCGGCGTCAGGGACTCCAAGGAGCTTTCCCAGCCCAAGAGGGAAAAGCTTGCCGAGAAGATAGAGGAGATAGCAAAGGACATCGTAGTCATGAAGGTGACTCCCTGCAAGATAGACACTTTCAGGAAGCAGGGCGTGGGCCTGAACCGCATCGAAGCCATGAAGTTCGCTGACATAATAAAACTGCTCAACCCGAACCTGGCGTACATAGACTCGCCGGACACCAATCTCGACAAATTCCACAGGTTCATGCGCAAACTGGTGGGTGAGGGTCCCGAGCTCGTCGTGAAACACAAGGCCGACAGGGACCATCCCGTCGTGTCCGCCGCTAGCATCATTGCCAAGGTCGAAAGAGAACTCGACATAGCCAGGCTGAAGGAGGAGTTCGGGAATTTCGGGACCGGATATACGTCGGACGAGAGCACGATAAACTGGCTGCGGGAATGGCTCCAGAACAACAAGGAGTTCCCGGAACATCTGGTAAGGAGAAGCTGGGTGACCTCGTCCGTTCTCAAGGGCCAGAAAGAGCAGACGAGCCTTTCGGGGTGGTTCAGGGGACTAGTCGGGAAATAAATAAAAGCATCGGAATTGCAAATGGTGTAATATGCAGAGAAAATATTCAAGTGAGACAAGAATAGGAGATCAGGCCCAGGTCAATGGATGGGTGGCGAAGGTTAGGGATCTCGGAGGCCTGAAATTCTTCCTGTTGAGAGACAGGACTGGTGAGATACAGGTCACAGCCAAAAAGGGGAGTGTTCCTGAAGGCGTTTTCAAGAAAGTAAGCGAACTCGGCAGGGAGGACTGCGTCTCTGTGACAGGGAATGTCGAGAAAGCCGGGCAGGCCCCGGGAGGAAAGGAGATGGTCCCAAAAGTGCTGGAAATCGTCGCAAAATCCGAAACGCAGCTGCCCATCGATGTTTTCGGCAAGATCGAATCCGGAAAGGACAAAAGATTCGATTTCCGGTGGCTTGACGTTCGAGACCCCAAACTGCAGGCCATTTTAAAGGTCAAGTCCACTACCCTTAAACACATCAGGGGCTACTTCGAGAAGGCGGGCTTCGTGGAGGTCCAGACGCCCGTCATTCAGGCGGCGGGAGCAGAAGGCGGCGCAACGATGTTCCCGGTTGTGTATTACGAGAGAGAGGCGTTTCTGAGACAGAGTCCCCAGCTGTACAAGCAGATGCTCATGGCATCGGGCCTGGACAAGGTCTGGGAGATAGGCCAGGTCTTCAGGGCCGAGAAGTTCCACACCAGCAGGCACGTGTCTGAGTTCATTTCCGTCGATTTCGAGCAGGCATGGATAGAATCCGAGGATGACATCATGAATACGCTCGAGAGCATGGTTGTCCACTCGCTGAAAGGGGTTGCTAAAGACTGCAAGGACGAACTTGAAATGCTCGGGAAAAAAATAACAATCCCGGAACTGCCGTTGAAGAGGATCACCTACGACAAGGTCGTTGAAAAACTGAAGAAATCCGGCGTCGCGATTGAATGGGGGGATGACCTGGAGGACGCACAGGAGAAAAAGCTTGGGGAAATGATGAGGAAGAAAGGTCATGAATGGTATTTCGTCACCAAATACCCCTCCAAGGTGAAGCCCTTCTACATCATGCTGGACGGGAAAGTCTCGAGGGGGATCGACCTGGACTACAAGGGGATGGAGATAGCGAGCGGCGGGCAGAGGGAGCACAGGGTTGAAGTCCTGAAGAAAGTGATGAAGCGTAAAGGCATGGATCCGCACAAGTTCGAATTCTATCTTGACGCTTTCAGGTACGGCATGCCGCCCCACGGCGGAATAGGCTTCGGCGTGGAAAGGATGGTGGAAAAGATTCTCGACCTCCCTGACATAAAAGAGGTCATACTCTTCCCGAGAACGCCGGACAGGCTGGTTCCCTGATTAACCGATTCCGGCGGTAGATCAGCGAAGTTTGTCCAGCACGTTTCTGAATAAAGGGATTCTCGTGAAAAAGGGATTCACCTTGCGCTTATGGATGCCTATGGAATCTATCCTTCTCATGTCCCCTTCGGACAGTTGCCAGCCGAATATTCCCATGTTGTCGCGGAGATGTTCGGCAGAACTGGATTTCGGGATGACGACGGCTCCATGCTGCACGAGCCACTTCAGGCTGACCTGGGCGGGTGTCTTTCCGCACCTCTCTGCGATTTCCGTTATCGTCCGGTCCGTGAGCACATCGCCTCTCGCCAGGGGGCAGTAGGCCGTTAAGATGACGCCATTCTTTTTGCAGAATTCCAGCAGTTCCTTCTGGTAGAGATGCGGATGGAATTCCACCTGGTTAACGTTCACCGGAATTTCAGAAGCCTCTATGGCCTCCATGGTCCGACCCGTGTCGAAATTGCTGATCCCAACGCTTCTCACCATCCCCCGGTCCGCCAGCTCTTTCATGGCTTTCATGGTTTCAGCTATAGGGATACCGTCGTTGGGCCAGTGTATCAGATAGAGGTCGACGTAGGACGTCCCGAGCCTTTTCAGCGTCTTTTCGCACGCGGTTATGGTATCCTTAAGGCGAAGGTTCGTCCTCCACACCTTGGACGTAATGAAAAGTTCGGACCGTTCGAAGCCGTCGATGGCCCTGCCTATCTCCTCCTCGTTATCATAAAATTCGGCCGTGTCTATGTGGGTGTATCCAAGCTCCAGCGCCTTTCTTACGATTTCCTCGCACCGCTTACCGGACAGCATCCATGTCCCCAGGCCGAGGACAGGCATCGGGTGCCCGCTCTTGAGCCTTAAGCTCTTTTCCTGCTTCATGAATACCTCCTCAAGAAAGCTCGACTTCCCTTCCGAGTTCTTTGCGGATGGAATCGGATATCTCCTTTTTCATTTCTTCCAGCGCATGCCTTTTTTCCGCGAGCTTCTTCTCCCTTTCCGATTTATCCCTGCGCAGCATGTCAAGTTCCACCCTGCTCTTTTCCAGCATGCGCTCCGATCCCCTTTTCTCCACCGCTACGTTTATTTCGTCCATCCTCTTCTTCGCTTCACCGGCCTCCGCTGCAGCCTCCGCATGTTGCGATTTGATTTTCGAAAGCCAGTCCGATTGGAGCGCATCCTTCAGTTCGTCTGTTTTTCCCAGGTCCTTCTTCGAAAGCCGGAATGTGCCGTTCTCGATATCCTGCCCGAGCTTTTCCAGAAGATTTCCAACGGGTTCGGCGTCTCTCGAAAGGAATGTTTTAAGGGGGGAATGTGACAGATCGAGCAGGAGCTTTTTCTCTTCCGATGTCAGCTCCAGGGCGTCGTGGGCGTAAATCTTGAAGACCCTCTTCATGGAACCAAGCTTTCCCGCGATATCGCTTTCGATCCTTTCCCTCGTTTCCAGGCGATTCCCCGCTCTTCTCCCGAGCTCATCGAGTTCCTTCCATTCAGGTTTTTTCTCAATGATCTCTATCCTCTTTTCAAGCGCATCCAGTTCCTTTTCCTTGTCCCGGATGTCTGAATCCGTTCCGTCTATGGCCGCGCGAAGCGTATGCGCTTCCGTTTCCGATTCCGCAAAACGCGAAAGCGTGCGCTTTATTTTGTCCATGCTCTTGAGGGTGCCTGCGGCGTCGATCCGCGCCTTCATTTCGTCCATCGCAAGCCCCGTTGACTTGAGTATTTCCGACATTCTCCTGCTCTCCTTCTCAAAATACCTTTTAAGAACCATCTTCTGTTTCGGTATCATGGATATCTCGTCCATGAGCCTCACAGCGGAGTGGAAGAGTTCCCTGAAGACCGGGAAGTCTATTCTTTCGGGCGAGACCTTCTCAATTGGAGCTTCCCTGCCGAATGCCGAGAGGCTCATCATGGCCTTCTTTGCCCAGGTGTCCTTTATCATGTTGATTGCCGCATACGTCCTGTCCCCTGATTCGAATCCCTTCTTTCGGACGCTTTCCACGTTTTTTCGCAGATCCTTCAACAGCTCCGTGAGATTCTGTGAGATCGAGCTGAATGTTTCCCTCTCGCTTAACATATCCCTGGCCAGCTGAGAATTGAGCCATTCAAGAACGTCCGATGTTCCCAGTTTCTCTTTTTCCCCTTTCACCGGAACTTCTCTCGCCTCTTCTCCCACTCTCTTCTTTTTGAACACCGAGCCCAGAAAATCGAAGACCATAGTAAAAATAAAAGGGGGTTTTTTAAAACGTTTACCCAAAAGAAATAACGGGCTATGAGGAAAACGCTCCAGAATGACTCGACGGCAGGATGATTTTCTAGGTAGCTTCCGAGCCCTAATGTTTCATTTAATCATATTCTGCCCGTCTTTCGGGAGAATCTGAAGTGGAAATGAATGCTATGACCGGAGAGACGATCTCTATCCCAGTATCCCGACCTCTTTCATCGCGGTTGGAGAGCCTCCCGCGTGCCACGTCTTCCTGGGCCTCACCTGCAGGGTGTATATGCGCTCAGAGTTGTCGTCAAGGACTATTGCCGTTCCCTTTTGCCTTGGCAGGGTGTTTATGTACCCCCCGATGTCCTCGAGCATGTAGCTCTGCATTATGCCCCTGAGGGCCTTCAGGTCGGCCTCGGCCGTAAGCCTGTGGGCTATTATGATGTCCGCTTGGGCCAGCGCGTCCTCATGCAGCTTGTTAGGCCTCTGTGTCATGAAAAGCAGCGATATCCCCGGTTCCCTTCCCTGCTTCACAATGGTCAGAAGGGGCT
>JAUXKD010000082.1 GCA_030624445.1 Candidatus Aenigmatarchaeota archaeon | reverse complement strand
CCTGAGACTGAAGGATACGTCCCTCAGAACTTTCTTTTCAGGCTTCCGGGGGTAGCTGAAACTTACGTTTTTTACATCTATTACCATGTTGCAAACCTATCCAGCCTGAATCTGAAAACCAGCAGCCACGCAATCGTCACTTCCAGCGCTCCCTGAATTCCGTTGATTCCCAGTATCGCCCACCAGGGTACAAAATTCATTGCCTGCGCCGTGGTCCAGCCCGTCCATATGGGGATCGCGAAGTAGTAGTTGACCGGTATGATTATAGCGCCCCTCAGCAGAATCGCCACTGCAATCACCGATATCAGAAGCGCCGGCTTCTTGAAGTCGCTGACTTTCAGCCTCAAGATTTTTTGCATCAGCACAGGGACAAGCCACATCGGCGCAGTGGCCAGCCATTTCATTATAGCGCCGAGCCACGTGCTTGGCGCCGCAAAGGTTATTATCAGTGCGCCTACCACGGAAACCGCAAAAGCGGGCCTGCCTCCGAAAAGGAAGTAGGCGATCAGCCACGGTATTGCAACGAGGTCTATCCACATCCCCCAGGGTGACATCCAGCCCACGTGCACCATTTGAAGCGCGGCGGATATCGCTGCCAAAGACGCAACTGCGGTTATTTCATGGCTCTTTATTGTGAAAATTTCTTTCCATTTGCTTAAAATCATTCCGTAACACCTTCCTCGCCGGTATTGACATCCACCTTGACGTTGTCTCCGTCGGAGAGGTTCAGTCTCTCCCTGAGGTTGTGAGGGGAGATTATCTCGATCACATCCAGCCCGTAATGGCTGCGTTCGGGTATGATTGCGGCACAATCAGCACCGTCCAGCTTGCAGGGGAAGCACTTTATGGAACCGAATGTCCTTCCGTCTTTTTTAAAGCCCTTTATATCGATCCCTTTCATGGCGTTCAGCTTTTCTTTGAATTCCATATCGTCCATTGTTGTGAGCCTTACGTTCAGCGTTCCGTGAAAGGGCCTGAATCCCAGTCTGGATTGTATTCTTTCTTCATACACCTTCTGGCCAATGTAGTATCTGCCTTCATTCATTCCGGAGACCACGTTTCCTTTCATGATTATCCTCTCTCCTCCTTTTAATACACCATCCAGCTCGTTCCTTTTTTCGAGCATGAGTGTCTTTCCCGCGGGGGTTATCTTGACAAGGTAGCCCCTTATCCCTTCCTGCCTTTTGATAATCCTGTCCTTTTCAAGTGTTATCAGCCACCTGCTGACGCTCTGCTGGGATATCCCAAGATCGCTTCCCATCCTGGAGGTGGTGATGGTTATATGCCTTGAGATCGCACCCTTCCTTCCGAGATACAAGAGAATATCCAATAAATCCATTACCTTATGTTGATACTTACATTTAAGTATTTTACTCAAAATTTTGTAAGAATTATGGGAAAGCCGGAAACTTATTTATTTTTTACCCCGTTCTATTAAGTATGCCCGTGTATTCACACTCAAGGATTTCGTGTTTTGAACAGTGCCCGCTCAAGTACAAACTGAAATACATCGAAAAAATAAGGCCTGAAATCGAGCAGAGCGTGGAGGCGTTCCTTGGCTCGATGGTCCACACGTGTTTGGAGAAGCTGTACAGGGATCTGCGATTCCAGAAGATAATCACCCTTGAGGAATTGCTGGCCTTCTACAACGAACAGTGGGAGAAGAACTGGAATACAGCCATACTGATGGTGAGAAAGGACTATGCCCCTGAAAACTTCAGGAAGATGGGGGAAAGCTACATCAGGTCTTATTACAAGAAGCACCATCCGTTCGATTCTTCGAGGACCGTGGGCCTGGAGCAGAGGATAAACATAGACCTGAATGACGACGGGAAATTCAGGCTGAGGGGGGTCATAGACAGGCTTGCCTGCAGGGACGGCGGGACGTACGAAATACACGATTACAAGACCGGTTCATCGCTGCCCCCGAAGAAATACCTCGAAGAGGACAGGCAGCTTCCTTTGTACGCGATCGCCGTGAAGAGAGACTATCCCAACGCCGAGAGCATCAAGCTCGTCTGGCACTTCCTCCCGTTCGGTCAGGACGTTACCGTGGAAAAAACAGAGGAAGAGCTCGAGAATCTCAGGATCAAAACCGTCGAGTCCATAAGGAAGATAGAATCCTCAAGGAAGTTCCCCAGCAGGACGTCGAAACTCTGCGACTGGTGCGAGTTCCGTCCGATGTGCCCCGAATGGGCCCACGTGGCGAAAACAGAGACCATGTCCCTCGCCGGGTTCATGAAAGAGCCCGGGGTTAAGCTGGTGAACCGCTACGTTGAGCTCATGGAGAAAAAGGGTGAAGTTGAGTCTGAAATAGGGAAGCTGAAGGGTCTGATCTTTCAGTTCTCGAAGGATAAGGGAGTGAACGTGGTTGCGGGCTCCGGACACGACGCCAAGATATGGCGTGCGGAGAAGCTGAAATTTCCCGGAAGGGACGAAGAGGGGAGGAGGGAGCTCGAGGAATTCCTGAAAAAGTCAGGTCTTTGGAAGGACGTCTCAAGCCTGGACGCCTTCCTGTTATCCAAGACCATGGAAAACCCCCCGTGGCCCGAGGAGCTGGCAAAGGCGGTTGAAAAGTTCGGGAGAAAAGAAATGATCGAACGGATATACCTGAGAAAGAAGGACGGTCCCGGGGACTGACCAGGGAGATTTCGGCAGGCTCAAGCCTTATATTCTGAATTCCGTTGAGATATTATGTCCTTCGAATGTCGATGTAAGAAGGACCCATCGATATATATTTAAAATTGTTGCCAACAATATAGTTCATGCCAATAAACGTATATCTATTTGAAAAATTTGGAGATGTGTTTAGAGAAGCCTGCGGCGACGCGCAGTTAAAGAAGTATCCACACTCTGAGGGCGTTTTGACCGGGTATCTGGAAAACGAAGAAATGCTCGGAGGAGTACATGACAAATTTGTTTTAGGAAGGAGAGGCTTCTGGGTACCTAGAGACGTTGGTGAAGATTGTAAAGTTAAATACGTCAGGGGCAATCCAGCACCGATACCCATCGTAACAATTAAAAAGGATTCCAGTCCCTACTTTCCTTATGGATTAATACTGGCATCTGAATCCATGGACGAGATGGAGGAAACTGCAGATATTCCTATCGAAATTCTTAGAGGAACCGACGATGAGAATTTTATTGGAAGGGCCTTAAAGACCTTTGGTAAATTTATGTATCCGGAATTCCATAATGAAAAAGACGGGCGTTTGGTTGTTATATATGATGCAAATAACAGCAATCCGCCTGCTTCCCTTGGCCGGTAATCTCTCATATCAGATGCTTCTCGGCTATATCGCGTACTACTCGCTTTACTGAAGTTCATTTACAATCCGATTTGTATAGTGAAGAATGGGAAATGCGAGAATGTCCGCTGATATCTCGAGGGACCTGACAGACGGGTTTTCAGACGGTCTTCACCTGTGGACGGTTACGTGCTGTGGGACCAGCAAAAGCCAGTCCTGCTCGACGCCTACCAGGTCGCCGTTCTGCGCCAGGATTGTCCTCTTAAGCCTATCGACCGCCCGCTTGAGT
>JAUXKD010000077.1 GCA_030624445.1 Candidatus Aenigmatarchaeota archaeon | reverse complement strand
TTATCCGGGACATCGTTTCCGAAGTCAGGCCGCACCAGTCCCTTCTGACGGTCTCTATGCCTTTCATCTCTATGCGTTCTTTCCATTCACCGTTCTTTCCCTTCTCCATCGACCATGCCATGTACCTCTTTTTGGTCAGGGGAAGGAACCTCTTGAACAGCTTCTCGAATTCCAGTTCCATTATTCCGGGCAGCATTTTGTTCATTTTTTCTGCCAGTTCCTTTCCCGCCTTCTCAGCAGTTTCCATATCATCCGTCGGGACCTTTACCATGACGGAGTCCGTGTCCCCGTAGACAACTTCGTAACCGTGTTCGTCTTCGATGGCCTTCACGGTCTTCTGGATGATGTCCCTTCCGAGCGATGTTATGGATTTGGCTATGTCCAGGCAGTACATCTTCGCCCTGTGATATCCGAAGTAGCCATAAAAGGCATTCGCCATCACCTTCAGCGCGAGCTGTCTCATGTTAAGTTCCTTCTTCGCCTCCCCTTCAGCCTTCCTCATTTCCTTCTTCACCTTGTCCCTCTCTGTCATCATCCTTTCAAGTATCTTGGGCATAATGCCGTGCCTCACATCTTTGGAAACGAACTTCGGGCCGCCAGGAGTCTCTATGACATCCTTGACATCACTATTGACAACGAGTGTGGTTGGACATATGTTGTACGTCCTTATCAGGGAAGGATACATGGACTTGAAATCGAACACCAGCACCATTGGATGCAGGCCCTTCTTCGGCTCGAGAACGAAACCCCCTTTCAGTAAGGTGTCATTATCCGAGCCGCCGTTTTGGATCCTTTCCCGATCCAGTTTGGATGGAATTATGTAGCCCTCCATGTTGAACGCTCTGAGAAGATAGTTTTCTATTCTCTGGGTCTCGCCCCCATCGAGTATATCCTGTACCGTGGAACCAGATATCTTTGCCAGCGCGATGTACTTGTCCATCAGGCTCATCTTCAGAAGGAGATTCATGGCCAGGAAACTATCCTTCACGCAGTAATTCACGAGCTTTTTGAACTGTTCCGGCGAGCCGCGCCAGAACTTCCCTATCTGGGACTTCTTCACATCACCCTTTTCCTCACCAAGCAGCTCTTTCGCTACGAAATCCAGCCCGTACCTCTTGAGGTTCCATCCCTTCTTCACGATCTGGAAAGAATCCGCGATAACCCTCCCCGTGATGCCTATCCTGTGCATGTTCGCGAATTTGTCATCCCTCACGTACTTGCTTCTGCACCGGCCGAAAAGCGGCTTCACGTTGTTCTTCTTCATCCTTTCCAGAATGTAGGGCATATCGAAGTTGTTTATATTGCAACCCGTTATTACGTCCGCATCGTAATCGTTGATTATTTCCACAAGTCTTTTCAGCATCCCCTTTTCATCATCGCACGCTTCCACACCTTCCCCGGCCCTTATCGAAAGGACTGTCGATTTTTTGCCATTGTATTCCGGCTCGAAAACGAACGATATCATGACCACGGGATCCCTCTCGGCAACAGGCATACGGTTGTCCTCGTCACTCACGGTCTCTATGTCGAGCGCCATATACCTGAGGGGGGCGTCCCGGGCCTTCTCAACGACCTTCACATCCTTCAACTGGATACACCTGTCCGCATGCACGCTGTCGGTTGAAACGCTGTTGCCTTCACCGGTGCTTAACCATTTCATTCCTCCGACGCCGTGATCGTTCATCCATCTGTATTTGAAGGGTATGTCGGCCTCGTAAGTCACGAAGCCGGCGTTCCTCAACAACTCCCTGACCTCGACCGTTCTCGCCGGGTTTCTCAGCGTTATCTTGTGGACCTCACTTGGAGACTGGTATCCGATGGGAAGGTTCCGCTTCACCTTCTTTATGGACAGCACATGTGGGTTGTCTTTCACCCTCTCCTCGACTCCTTCCCCGGCGACGTAGAAATACGGAAGAAAGCCTTCATGGAACGCGCAGACGTTCTTCCCGTTCGTATCCTTTCCGAACAGCCTTATGACAGGCCTTTCGTTCACAATTACGTAGTCTGCGTCGAGCACCTGAAAGTCCACGGAAAAAATCACCGAGTAAGAATTACCTTGAAAAAATATAAACATAATCATTCTCTGTTGGATATTCCGGATTGTATATAATGCAACCCGGATTTCTAGAAACACCCTTCGCGCCGCAATGAAATTTAAACCATCAGGAGAAGTAATTGATATGAAAATTAACCAAAGGCAGCTCGAGAAGGCAATGAAAAAGATGGGGATGCAGACAGAGACGCTGGATGCGGAGGAGGTCATAATCAAGACCCCTGAAAAGGACATAGTCATCAGCAATCCCCAGGTGGCCAGGGTCAGCGTGATGGGACAGATGACATACCAGATAACCGGGGATGCGGAAGAACGAAGCAGGTCCGGCTTTACGGAAGAGGACGTCAGCCTGGTGATGGAAAAAACAGGAGCGGACAGAGAAACCGCAAAGAAGGCCCTGGAGGAAGAGGGCGACATAGCGTCGGCGATACTGAAGCTAAAAAGCTGACAGAGATTTATAGCAGCGTTTCCTGAGAACGGTAACGCACAGAATACAGTGAATTGTTTTCAAACCGTTTCTAATCAATTAATACGAAAAAAACAATAGTTATCTATGGAGACCGAATGGGAGAAAGTAAAGCTGAGCACAGCTTTTAAGAAACTTGAAAGCGGCAAGGACGGGATCTCTGAAAAAGAGGCCGCAGTCAGGCTGGAGAGACACGGGGAGAATCAGATAAGGAGAACGAGAAAGGCGTCCCCCCTGAAAATATTCCTCTCCCAGTTCACGTCCCCCCTCATTCTCATACTGATAGCAGCCGCGCTGGTTTCAACGCTCATATCATTCCTTCCGGATTCGGAATCGAATTTCATCGATACGGCCCTCATACTGATAATAGTGTTTGCCGCGGGCATTTCCGGATTTTTCCAGGACTGGAAGGCCGAGAGGGCGATAGAGGCGCTCAGGGAAATGTCAACGCCGATGGCGAGGGTGATAAGAGATGGGAAGGAACTGGAGATACCTGCGATAATGATAGTCCCCGGGGACGTGATCCTCATCAATGAAGGGGACGTGATCCCGGCTGACGGAAAAATCATAGAGGCGTTCGACATCATGCTGGACGAGTCCGTGTTGACGGGAGAATCCAAGGCGGTGAGAAAGGGGACGTCCCATGTAGTTTTCATGAACACTAGCCTTATTTCCGGGAGAGCGAGGGTGCTGGTCTTCGCCACGGGAATGCACACGGAAGTTGGTAAAATCGCAGAGAAGATGCAAAAAATCGAGGAAACCAAAACACCCTTCCAGCTTGAACTGGCGGTTTTCAGCAAGAAGATTTTCTGGCTGGTCCTTGGAATCGCAGCCTTGATGTTTGTTGTGGGATATTTCAAATTCGGGCTTTACAGCGCGTTTCTCACATCCGTGTCGCTCGCCGTTGCCGCCATACCCGAGGGACTTCCCGCCGTCGTGACCCTGGCGCTGGCCTTCGGGGCCAAGTTCATGGTCAAGAGCAAGGCCCTCATTAGGAAGCTGCCGGTCGTGGAATCTATAGGCTCCGTAAACGTTATATGCACAGACAAGACAGGCACGCTGACCAAGAACAGGATGTCCGTGACAAGGGTGTTCTTTGACGATGTCGTTCATGACACGGAGAAGATGAATGAAAACGACGCAAAGAAAATGGAAAACCTTCTTTTGTGCGGCGCACTCTGCAACAATACGAGCACCGCCCTGGACGAGAAGGGGGAGGAGAAGATAATCGGTGATCAGACGGAGGTAGCC
>JAUXKD010000056.1 GCA_030624445.1 Candidatus Aenigmatarchaeota archaeon | reverse complement strand
CGTCATGGCCAAGGTGATTGACAGGATACTGGAAGTGAAAAGGGTAAAAAGAATAATTCTCACCAAGGACAGGGAGTACGAATACGGCCCGGAACAGACCGGCATGCTGGTTGAGATAGCTGGGGTCATCGAGGACGTGGTCAGGGAAAGGCTTATGTCCAGGATAACGGTGAAGAGTGACCTGCAGAAGAAGATGCTTCCTGAGCTCAACTCCAGGGTGCAGAGAATAGTTCTCAACCTTCTCCGAAGCGACCCCATAGGGGCGTACGTGGAACTGGTGCGTGAAATAAGGCGGGTCAGGATAAGGAAGAAGACCACGAGATACAGGAGCGCCTACGAATTCTACAACGATTATGAGACTGCCGTTCTGGAAGTCATCAGACATAAACTGGAGAAGACGGCGCTCATAAAGATGGCCAAACCGCACATCGCGGGATACCGTATCGGGGACCGGACCCTCTACAGGGAGATATTCGTGCCCAGCATAAGGCCAAACTTCATGCTCACGAGATACATGATAACGCCACCGGAGGACGGGAAGTCGGTCGACAGGTACAAGATCGGCGACATCGAGGTGGAGATATTCAAGCTGCCCGAGTCTACCGAGTATTTCTACTACGTCCTCCCGCCGGAGTTCATACTCACGGAGGAGAAATACACCGTGCTGGACGCCGCCAGGAGATACATGGCCACCCACAAGCCGAGAAGCGCGGAGTTCGTGAAGACAGGCAACATCAGGAACGTCTTCTACAACATCGGAAAGGACATGATCAGGGAGGTCGCCGACCACCAGGGAATATACCTGAAGAAAAAGGACCTGGAGCAGCTTTCCGTCATACTCACCAGATACACGACGGGCTTGGGGGTTCTTGAGATACTGCTCGCGGACGAAAATATACAGGACATCTACCTGAATTCGCCGATCGAGTCGCAGCCCATCCTTATATACCATGCGAAATACGAAGAGTGCAGGACTAACCTCATACCCACCCAGGACGATGCCGAATCGTGGGCCACGCGTATGAGGATGCATTCGGGTCGACCGCTGGACGAAGCCAACCCGGTCCTGGACACGGACATAACCGTCCCCGGAGGAAGTGCCAGGTTCTGCATAATAACCAACACGTTGTCCCCCCAGGGACTCGGGTTCTCGATCAGGAGGCACAGGGACAGGCCCTGGACGCTCCCCCTTTTCATAAGCAATAAGATGATGACCCCGCTGGCGGCGGCCGTGATTTCCTTCCTCATAGACGGCACCGTCAGCCTGCTGGTGGCCGGAGGGAGAGGGTCCGGAAAAACGTCGATACTCGCCTCGTTCATGCTCGAGATGCTTCCGAAGACCAGGATCGTCGCGATAGAAGACACCCTGGAGCTCCCGGTGAACCAGCTCAGGGACCTGCATTACAACATAGAAAGCCTGAAGTCGAGGTCGGTTCTGACCATGATAGAGACGGAGATGGCGTCGGACGAGGCGCTGAGGACGGCCCTGAGGCTTGGCGACTCGGCCCTCGTACTCGGGGAAGTCAGGAGCACGGAGGCAAAGGCCCTCTACGAGGCCATGAGGATAGGGGCGCTGTCCAACGTGGTGATGGGCACGATTCACGGGGAATCCGCCTACGGTGTCTTCGACAGGGTGGTGAACGACCTCGGGGTCCCGATGACGTCCTTCAAGGCCACGGACATAATCCCCATCTGCAAGACCCTGAAATCTTCCGACGGCCTTCACCGGTTCAGGAGGATGACGGAAATAACGGAAGTCAGGAAGAGGTGGGAGAAAAATCCCGACAGGGAAGGGGGATTCATCAACCTCATGGAGTATTCCGCGAAGGAGGACAAGATCAAGCCCACGGACACCCTCGTCAACGGAGAGTCGGAGACCCTCAACAGGATAGCCAGCCACGTCAGGGAGTGGCACGGCGACTGGCAGGCCGTATGGGAGAACATAAATCTCAGGGCGAAGATGAAGAAAGCGATCGTCGATCTCAGTGAGCAGCTCAAGAGGCCGGAACTGATGGAGGCGGAGTGGATCGTGCGCTCCAACTCGAAATTCCATCTGATATCGGAAAGTGTGAAAAACGAGGTCGGCGCGGTCGAAGCGGACAGGGTTTACAGAGAATGGCTCAAATGGTTCAGGGGATGCATGAAATAGACCGCAAAACAAGACCTGTTTCTTTGGAGATGCGAACTTCCCAACAAATTAAAGAAGCAAGGATAAATAAATATCATGGCATGGTTTCGCAAAAGAAGGAGAGTCGAACGCCAGCCGCTTCCATATCGCAACGTTGGTCTCCAACCACGTCCAGGTAAATTCAGCATCGCATCCAGGGAATACAAGCTCTACAAGAAGAGATTGCATCTAAAGCTTTCATGGTACGAGAGGCTGGCACGGATCGCGGTAAAGCCTGTAAAGGCAAGCCTTGACAAAAAGACCGAACAGGAGCTGGCGGCCGCCATAGATTTCACCGGGCTCAGGATACCGCCCCAGGCACCATTTTCCCTGTTCATCGTCACGGTCGTCCTGTTCTCTTTCTCGGCCGGATTCCTGTACGCGCTAAACATAATTACTACTCTGCTGGGTGTGATCCTTTGCGCGATTGCGGGGCTCACGATCGGCTACTACTTCCTCAGGTATCCGATCAACCTGATGAAGGCCATGAGGATAAAGGCCAGTTCCCAGGTTGTATTGGCCGTGCTTTACATGGTGGTCAGCATGCGGATATCAACCAACCTGGAAAGGGCTTTCAAATTCACCGCCTCCAACATATCGGGCGTCCTTGCATGGGACATGAGGCGCCTCCTGTGGGACATAGAGATGGGAAAATACTACTCCGCCAACGAGGCCCTGACAGACTACATCGTCAAATGGAAGCCTGAGAACGAGGAATTCTCGGAAGCTCTGAGAATGATAAGGGAATCCCAGCACCACGTTCCTGAGAAGGCTGAAAAAACGCTGGACGAGGCCCTCAGGGTCGTCCTCGACGGCACCCGCGACCGAATGAAGCACTACGCGCAGGACCTGCAGATGCCCATCACCATGATCCACATGATGGGAATCGTGCTCCCCATTCTGGGCTCGGTTATGGCTCCAATGGCAGCGATCTTCCTTTCGGATGTTGTCAGCCCCCTGCATTTTTTTGTAGGTTACGACATAGTCCTGCCTGTTCTCCTCTTGTGGTTCATAAACAACACCCTCAACAAGAGGCCCGTTACCTTTTCGAAGGTGGACGTGTCCAAGCACCCTGATATACCGCCAAGAGGAAGCTACATGCTGAAGATGGGCCACAGCAAGGTCGCCTTCCCGCTCCTGCCCCTCGCCCTCCTGATAGGATTGCTGATCGTACTCCCGTCGATATTTTACTTCACCGAGCACCCCGAGTTTCTCGTGGTCCCGCAGAAGATGGAGGCGGGGTTTTTGGTTTACGAAGATGTGGAAGACCCAGACCCCCTGTTGTCACTCTCGATGTCCATGGTGATAATCCTTGCGGCCGGCGTCTCCCTGGTCATATTCTTCATATTCTCCAATGTCCAGAGGTCGAGGATAGAGGACAAGGTATACAAGATGGAGGGTGAATTCGAGCTGGCGCTCTTCCAGCTTGGCAACAGGATATCCGGGGGCACTCCCCTGGAGATAGCGGTGGAGAAGGCCAGGGAAGACGTCAAAGACATGGAGATTGCGAACCTGTTCGATATCATCCTGAGGAACATAAGGACGTTCGGCATGACCTTCGAAAATGCACTGATGCACCCGAAGGTGGGCGCGCTCCGCTACTACCCCAGCAGGCTGATCCAGAACGTGATGAAGACGATCACGGACACCGCCAAAAGAGGGGTCCAGTACGCGTCCGAGTCCATGCTGACGGTCTCAAGATACCTGAAGACCGTAAGGGAGACCCAAGAGTACATGAGGGGGCTGATGGCGGAAACCAGCACCAGCATGCGTTTCCAGGCGTACGCGATGGCGCCGCTCGTGAGCGGGCTGATCGTCTCGATGTCCCAGGTGATAATCACGGTCCTGGGATTCCTTGGGAGAAGGATGAACGAGATCGGATTCAAGGAGTCTTTCGGAATAGACGCGAGCGCGATACTTGGCAGCTCCAGCGCCATCACGTCGACGATGTTCCAGCTGATAATAGGAATATACCTCATAGAGGTCATACTTATTCTCGCCATCTTCGTGACCAAAATCGAGAAAGGGGAAGACAAGGTGACGCAGTGGTATTCCGGCGGTAAGATGCTTATAGTGGGCCTGATGATATACTTTATCGTGGTCATGATAAGTACCACGATGTTCGGCGGGATGATAGATGGTGCCATGGACACCATTCGCTCAAGTTAGTAAAGAACAGGATTCACACCATTCTCGCGTTTGATTTAAATCCATCCCAGGATAATTGATATTTATGGGAATGAAGGCCCAGGCAGGGTTCACTGTTGGCACCACAATGAAGCTAATTCTTGTATTGGTAGCAGCGATAGGTTTTATGCTTTTCATAACCTTCAATGCCGGAGCCATCGCAAAATTCCTGCAGGATGCGTGCGCAAGATACCCCGATCTGCCTTTCTGCGGGGATGTCGGCACAGAGAACTACGGGACAGCCAGTAAATCAGTCAATGCTTTGGCATGCGCTATAAATTCGGTTGCGAAGGGTGAAAAAGACTACTGCGTTTCAAATTACAAAGCCACTCCTTCTGATAGTGT
>JAUXKD010000066.1 GCA_030624445.1 Candidatus Aenigmatarchaeota archaeon | reverse complement strand
GGTATGTGACAGCATTTCCGACTTCCACGCTTTTTGTGACATTCTCGCCATCAGAGAATACGACCGAGTAGCATTCTGTCATGGGGAGCACGCTGAAAGCTGCAGTGGACTTCCCCGTCAGGTGTGAATCAATTGTTATTTCTGTACTGTAATTCCCAGGCTCTTCCTCGCAAGAAACATCTAAAGAAACACCGAATTCCACGAATTCGCCGGGTTTCAGGTTCATTTTGCTGCTCTTGTTGTCATACGTTATTTCGTACACATCTTCCTTTATTCCAGTGTTTTTTATTTTGAGTATGAATTCCCCGGTCTGGCAGGGGCAGACCTCTTGAAGTGAAGGAATTATTTCGACTTCGTAGGCGTAACATCGAGAGACATCAGCCTTTATTGTTTTTACGTTCCTCGCATAGGACGAGGATGATCGCACCGAGATGGTGACGTCTCTCATCCCCTCTTCGTCCGTGGGAGGATAAAAGACCATTTCAAGCGTTTTTCTCTCTCCTTTCTTAAGCACAAACTCGCTGACAGGGAAATCCACCCAGGGTTCACTGGCCGAAACAATTATTTCTTCGTTCTCATTCCCTTCGTTGGATACATTTATCTCGAATGACGAGGTGATTCCCTGGCAAAGCTCATAGTCGTCCGCCTCGATATCCACCCAGTGGCATTTCAGGATCTCTACAGGAATCTCTTTCATGATGGATTCGCCCGAAATCTCTGATGAAACGATCACACCGATCTTGTATACGCCGGGTGCGACCCCGTAAGACGGGGTTATAAAAATCGCATCTACACCGCCCTCCTCTCCAGGAGAAATCGTGACGGTCGGGGTTATGAAACCGGACCAGTCCCCTTCCCCGGGCAGTTCCAGGGAAAGCCTGTATGTTTCCCTGCTGTCTCCCAGGTTTTTGATAACAATTCCGATGTCGTCAGACGTGAGCGTGTAAGACGGGCATATTGAATTCTGCCCCGGACTGATTTCTATGCTAAGGCCGGAGTAAGCGTCAGCGGTCGACATGACCAGAAGTGAGGCAATCATGAATGCAAGATAAAAATTTTTCATTTTTACCATGAGGTAATAAATGACAGTAAATTTTTTAAGTCTATCTTTTGGCAGCCTCTGGTGCTTTTCGCGGCATGCTACATAAGACCTGAGCAGTGCCGCAGAAAGAAAACAGTCTAACGTACAGCCGCCTTGCGTACGTTGTGATCGTACCCTTCCAGCTCACTGAAATCGTAATCATTTCCTTCGGTTTTCTCCACTGCGACGAACCTTCTGAATAACACCGCGAACACTGCAGCCATGACTATGACTATGAGCGCAAGCGCTATCCAGTCGGACTGTGAAAACGAGACGAGCCCGGTGAAAGGGTCCTGCGACCCGGCTACGGCCGCATCACTGCCGACGTGAAGCGTGACCTTCGTTTCTGCGGACAATGCGCCTTTCGACACCCTTATTCTGATATCGGACGATCCCTCCATGGCGGGTGAAGAAGTCAGATATACGTAGAAATGTTCCCTTCCCCACACGGTGATGCTTCCGGGGTAGTCCACGTATTCCTGCCCGATGCCCGTAACTTCTATCGCGTACTCATTCTCGATTGACGAATACACCGTGACCTTTATGACCGAGCCCTTTCCAGGGGCCGCTCGAATCTCGTCGGGAATTGCTTCTATGCGAACATCGGACAGTTCGCTCAATGGAGGCGATTCAGGAACTTGCGGCTCTTCCGGCGACGGGGCTATTTCGGGACGCGGTTTCACATTTATCACTTCGCTGATCGTGTCCCTGACCCTGTCGCATGAAACGGCCTCGATCTTCAAGACATGTGATCCCTCAGACATCCTGAACTGGAAGTGGCCCACATCGTACCTACCTTCCGCTATAACCAAACTTTTCGTATCCTTTGCTATACCATCGATATAAAGCTTGAGCTCAGTCTTTCTGGTTCCCTGGCCGGTGTTTTTCACCTTTACATCGATGTTCACAAGTTCACTCGCAACTATGTTGTCAGCGTAACTTAGCGAAGTAATCTCGGCTTTACAGGAGATATCAGACGGATACGCCTGACCGTTTCCGTAAACACATTTCCCATCGCTGCATCCCTCTTCGCACTGCTCGACTACATCCCAATAGCTCACGCATCCGCTTTTGATTATTTCCCTCACAACATTCTTCCCGCTGCAAACATAATTTTCGGTTTCACCCGTGACGCAGTAAGTCGTCGACTCGGCATCCGCATAACCTCTCAGTTCAGCTCTTGCCCTTACCCTGTGCCTGCCGGGCTGAAAATCGTAACCACCCATTATCCTCTCTTCCCCGTCCTCGTCAATGTACACATAGCTTTGGGTTATGATATTGCCGTTGATGGCAACGGAGTACTTCACGTTGTCTCCGAAGTTGCCGGTGTTTCCTATGTAGAAAGTGATCACGCCGTCCTCGACTTCAAGGTCGTAGACAGCCACTTCGGGTATCTCCCTTATGTACGTGCAGACTTCGAGCTCCTTGTCATCGTCCAGATAAATCCTCATGCTCGTTTCGTGATAGTCCTCCCCGCCTATCTCGATTTCGTATACCTCGTCCTTTGGCAGAGACAGCTCCGCTATCCCGTCGCTGTTGGTTTCCACGGTCACGCCGTTAGCAGTTACCTCGGCGTCTCTCACCCTGGTATTGGACTCGCAGTTTCTCACGAGCACCGAAAGGGTCCTCATCCTGCTTTCGTATTCTATCGAAAGCTTGAGACTCCCAATCTTCAGCTCCTCGAATCCGTCGTTGGTTATCTTGATCCTGAGGGAGCCGTCCATGTAAGGGCCCGGGAAACTTGTCAGGTCGTAGACATAGTCGCCCATGAAGTCTATCCTGCCGCCGGAAAGCGATGACCACGAATTGCCGTTCCATACGTATATCCTCATATCCGTTCCTTTGCTTTTCGTACTTACGACAAGGGAGACGGACGTGATTTCCATCGTCTGGTTGTCGAACGGCGCTTCGGCCCACTTGAAATAGAGCGAACCTGACTGGTATATCCCGCCTTCGCAAGCTCCGGGATTCCACCACGCGTTGTCAACCTGCGCAGCATTAGGACACGACTCGTACTGGTACGCGCCGGCGTAGCTCGACAAGTAGAAAAATGCGACGATGAAAGCAGCGACGGCCTCTGTCTTAATTGTTCTATTAATCATTATAACCATATACCACTTTAAAGTGACAAACATTTATAAATGTGACGGATTAAAATCGCCGGCAAAACCGGCAGGAGAAGGCTCCGTTTTGATTCTCCCCGGAAAATGACAAGAGACGCTGTTAAAATGGGTTCCCACCAATCCCATTTTTAAACCAAATGGTTGATATTTTAATATGGACGCGGGAATGCTGAATATTCTCATCATATTCGCAGCAGGCTTTCTGGGAGGCGTAATCAGGGGACTTGTCGGCATCACCAAGTACATCAACGCCACCCCCAGCAGAAAAAGAAAGGTGAGGAAAGACTGGGTGGTTCTGAGCCTTCTCTCGTCGGGCGGCATGGGCCTGATGGTGGGCATGTTCATAGCTGACGACGTCAGGTTCGCCCTTGTTGCCGGCTACGCGGGAACAGACTTCATCGAGAGCCTTTTCAAGATAAAGATGAAAACCAGGAACTGGGATTGACCATGAAGCTCTATCTCATCATCTTCCTTTTCATCGTAATCCTGTTAATCTTCATTGTCATAATGCCCATGGTCGGGCAATCCCAGGAAATATATGAAGTGAGTGCCGAAGGTACTTGCAAGGAATTCCGGACGACCATCTCTGCAAGGGACCTCGGCCCCGGCTGCTGGGACGTGAAGCTTGAGGTTCCCGGCAAGGTCTACGACGGCCTCGCAAAGGAATGGAAATCGAGCTTCTATTACATCCAGAATGCCGTCTGCGACCCGGAGACCGGAGTAACCGTTGACATAAAGCTCGACACCGCAGAAACCGAAATACTGGCAGCGGCAAAACTGCGCCAGAACAGCAGGGTCATCGAGAAAGAATTCACAATCCGGCAGTCATGTCCCCAACCACTTTCCGGCTACTGGACGATCACGGTGGCCGTTATAATAATACTAATATTCGGCTACACGCTCACCTGGTGGTCTAGGCAGGGACATCCAGGAAAACTGCCTGTTTTTTAGTTGTCTATAAAAGGCGGTTGCAG
>JAUXKD010000067.1 GCA_030624445.1 Candidatus Aenigmatarchaeota archaeon | reverse complement strand
CGAGATGTAACCCTTAAGATCAGCAGCGGTGAAAGATTTGCAATTGTGGGGATAAGCGGGGGTGGCAAGTCAACACTTGTGAATCTGATCCCCCGGTTTTTTGATGTTAACGAAGGGGCAGTCAGGATCGACGGTTACGATGTGCGGTCCGTCACCCAGAAGAGCCTCAGGGAGCAGATATCAATTGTTTCCCAGGAGGTGGTCCTTTTCAACGATACAGTCAGGGCCAACATCTGTTACGGCATGGATAACGTCAGTGATGAGGCTGTTGAAAAAGCTATTGAAGCCGCATACGCTAAAGACTTCATAAGCTCGCTGCCGGAAGGCCTTGAGACGATTGTGGGTGAAAGAGGAACCAAACTCTCCGGAGGTCAGCGTCAGAGGCTGTCTATCGCTCGGGCTATTCTTAAAGATTCTCCGATCCTTATCCTGGACGAGGCAACCTCCTCTCTGGATACCGAATCAGAATACCTTGTATCAAAGGCACTTGAAAACTTGATGACGGGCAGGACGACTTTGATAATCGCACACAGGATCTCCACCGTGCGTAGCGCCGACAGAATCATTGTCATCACCGACGGGAAGATAGTCGAATCCGGAAAACATGCGGAACTTATCGAACATGGCGGTGAATACGCTCGCCTGTATTCCCTGCTTGTGGAGGATGTTGGGTAGAGGAACGCTCCTTATTGTGCCTTCTCCGTTTTTCCCGGAGAATTGGAATCTGAAAACAGTGGGTAAAAGATGGTTGAATAGCAGCATGCCTCTCCATTAGAGTGGGTCGCATTTTCGCCATGTTCGGAATTATTTGTAGATTGTTCGGTTTTCCATGAACCTGGAATGGATATGTCAGATTTGATTGGAGGGCTGAAAATGCCATCTGAAGAAACATCGGACAGGCTGGGAGTAGCTGGCTGGATAGTGCCTCAATTTTTCAGGGCCCTATTACGAATAATCTACTGGGCTGCTTCCTTAAAAGTATCAGGAGTTGAAGCATTTGACCGTCTGGAGTCCTCCGGGAAGAAAGCGATAGTCGTTTTCTTTCATGGGCGGATGTTTCTTATCCTGGGTCACCTTAAAGGCTACAAGTATTGTGGGATTGTCAGTCCGAGCCGTGATGGTGAGATATTAACAAGGGTTCTGACAAGATTGGGCTTCAAAATTGTACGAGGGTCATCTTCCAGGGGCGGTGCAAGGGCCATGATAGGCCTGAAAAAACTTTTTGAGGACGGTTATCACGCCGCCTTTCCAGTAGATGGTCCACGGGGACCTCTTCATGTTGTCAAACCTGGAGCCGTATATCTCGCGAAAAAGACCGGTGCTCCACTACTCCCTCTAACCTCATCGGCAAAACCGGCTCATATTTTTAGCAAGGCATGGGATAAATTTATATTCCCGTATCCCTTCAGCCGCGGAGTGATAGCATACGGTGAACCGATATATCTGGATAGCGACCTCAGTGAGGAAGCGGTCAAGCGTGACTGTATCATGCTTCAGGAAGAACTTCTAAAACTGCAGGCGGCGGCGGATAGAGTTGCAGGGTATAAATCAAGTTGAAAATTGTTTAGTGCTCAGATGAACGAGAATCGATATTGGAAATTCGAAATTGATTACAGTTTAATTAACAATCAACACCTACAGGAAACCCGAATTGACAGTAACGTATATCGAATATCGAATGTCGAATTTCGAATCTCGAAAAACAACAACCAATAACTTGAAGCATACAAATACAGCAAGTGCCTGAAAAGGAGAGAGTTATGACGGTTAGCAAGGAATTAATGGATATTCTGGCCTGTCCGAAATGCAAGGGCGAGGTTGAGTTGGAAGAGGATGGAAAAGGAATCGTCTGCGGAGGGTGTCGCATAAGGTATCGGGTTGAGGACGGTATACCCATAATGCTTATTGATGAAGCCGAATCTCTTGATAAATAAATGGGGTTCATCTTCCAATTAGTTGTTGAGATTCTTGCTCATATGGCCGGGTTTTTGGGTGTAATCACTCGGCTTCGCAACCCCCCTTTAGCTTTGCTTCGTGATTCACTAAAACCCCGGCCTGATTTGCATTTGGTTAATCAGGTTACGGCCATGGTATCAGTATAAACCATAAGGCGAACCGCCCAAGGTGTTGCGAAGGAGAAGGGGCTTTTGCAGGTAATCGACTGGCAGTCTGAGAATCGCTGTTGATCAAATTTGAGGGGATGCTGCTTTGGACAGGAGAGGCATAGAGAGGTACGCACAGAACCCGGGGCCGGTGGTGGCCATCCTGCTCACAGTCCTGTCCCTTCTTTTTGGTGCTGTCATCACCCTGAACCGGTTGTTGTTCTCCGTGGGAATAAGAAGAAGCAGATCTGTGGGCCCACCTGTAGTGAGTGTGGGTAATATTGCGGTGGGCGGCGGAGGTAAAACGCCGATCGTTATGTGGATCGCAGACATCCTGAAAGACAGAGGGATCAAGGTAGCTATTTTAAGCAGAGGTTACGGCAGAAAGGAAAGCGGCACCAGGATTCTTGGGGGACGAACGGGGCAAAATGATCCGGATCCGGAACAATATGGAGATGAGCCCTGTTTAATCTTCAAGCGAACGGGGCTGCCTGTTTATATATCTGCCAATAGATACGACGCGGCAGCAGCAGCCGAGAATGACCGTGAGGTGGATATATTCATAATGGACGATGGATTTCAGCATTATCCGCTCAAACGCGATCTCGATATAGTTACTATCGATAACAGAAGAAGGTTCGGAAACGGAAAGTTGCTGCCGGCGGGTATACTGAGGGAGCCTGTGAGCAGACTTGATGATGCAAGCATCATAGTTGTTACAAAAGCAGATGATGTAGATGAAGAGTTTTCGAGATTGATCTCGGAAAAGACAGGTGTGCCTGTTGGCTGGGCAGACTACCGGATTAGCGGACTGCGTGGAGGTAAATCTGATGAAGTTCTCCCGGTTGATCATATTGCAGATGAGCGCGCATATATCTTTTCCGGCATAGCCGATCCAGAATCTTTTGAGAGCCTTGCAGGAAGACTGCCCTGCGAAATTGCGGGATCGTTCCGGTTCAGGGATCATCACTCATTCACGGCGGCGGATGTGGCTTCATTAAACAGCATGGCTGATTCAGCAGATGCAACAATGCTCCTTATGACAGAGAAGGATCTTGTGAGATGGCCCGGGGAAGTAAAAGGACTCCCCTGTTATGCACTATTAATAGAACCAGTTTTCCTGAGAGGCGAGGATGCTATTCTGGAAAGTGTCTTTTCCCTTCTGGAGCACAGAAATGTATGAGAGACGATTGGTCAATGCGGTTATGGCGCTGGTTCTGAAGATGTTTGGGACGCTTTGCAGGATGCTGCCCCGCGGGGTTAACCTTGGTTTTGGCAGACGGATCGGGATTTCCGTATATCATCTTTCCGGAAGAAGGCGGAATATTGCCCTGAATAACCTGGAAAAAGCATATGGGGACGAAATTTCCCAAGCGCGTAAGTTGGAACTGGCGAAAGGGTCGTTTGCAAATTTCGGCACAGGCTTAACGGAGTTCTTTACTTTCCCTTCCATCGATGGGGACTGGTTCGACAAGATGATGGATATTTCCGGAGAGGAAAATCTTGGTACTGCAGCAGCACAGGGCAACGGCGTTCTCTTCCTAACGCTCCACCTCGGTATGTGGGAGCTCATTCCCGTCGCATTGGTATCACTTGGGTACTCTGTATCGATCGTAGTCAAGAGGGCCAGGATATCTTCCGCCAACAGTGTACTTAAAGACTTAAGGGAAAATACCGGAATGACAGTGCTTGCCGGACCTGGTTCCATGGGTGGTATTCTCAGACAGCTGAAGTCGGGTGGCGTGGTGGGGTTCGTCCTCGATCAGAACGCCCTGCCCGAGGACGGTGTGTTCGTGCCTTTTTTTGGTCGACCGGCGTGTACATTGAGCAGCCTGGCTGTTATAGCAAGACGAACAGGGGCACCGGTAGTACCTGTTTATACGTACAGGGAAGGCAACAGGCATAGACTGGTGTTTGAAAAGCCCATTATCGTGCCTGAGACTCCGGACAGGGAAGATGATGTCCTGAACAGGACAACTGTCTATACGGAATGGACGGAAAAGGCCGTGAGACTCCATCCCGAGCAGT
>JAUXKD010000033.1 GCA_030624445.1 Candidatus Aenigmatarchaeota archaeon | reverse complement strand
TGCCTCGCGTACCTCACCATTTCTTTGGAAGCGTGAGCATTAACGGAATTTCGGCTCCGGACGGCATCCTGATTTCTGCGAAGATAGGCGGCTCGGACGTAGCAGGGACTACAAGTTCTGGTGGGGACTACGGTTACAGTCCCGTATTCTACGTTCCTGATCCATCAGGGAACAGGCAGGGAGATACCGTCGAATTTTACGTCCAGGGCGTGAAGGCCGCCGAAGACACGTTCATGAACGGTCACAGCACAGAACTGAACTTGAGTGTAACCATAATCAACTTCTGCGGTGATGGGACTTGCGATTCGGGAGAGAGCTGCTCATCCTGTTCAAATGACTGCGGAACATGCAGTCAGCCGGGCGGGAACCCTTCTGGAAGCAGCGGATCAACCTCTTCTGGGTCATCATCATTCAGTCCAAGCCCTTCGGGTAATGATGAAGTCGGCAATGGCGATGAGTGTGTCGAGAACTGGATTTGCACCGACTGGTTAGACTGTGTCGGCAATAAGCAGAAAAGGGTCTGCGCAGACGTTAATACCTGCGGAACGACAGAGAACAGGCCGGAAGAATTGCAGTCATGTGTTGATCCAGAGCTGTGCACCGAAGACTGGTCATGCGCCGAATGGTCCACATGTCAACTCGCCGGGACCCAGTCCAGGACGTGCACGGACTCAAATTCATGCGGAAAAACGGAAAACGAACCAGCGGAAGGCCAAACTTGCACATACGCACCTTTGGATGGCATTTCAGGCTTTTTCACTCAGAATCCCGCGGGCGGTTTCACCCTGGCAGCTTTCATAATTGTTGTCGTGGTTGCCGGCCTGTTTTTCCTGAAGTTCAGGAAATGATTTTCTTGAACAGGACGTAGACCGACCCGGTATTGGTCTTTTTCACCTTGCCGCGTATTTTTACCTTTTTCTTTGGAAGCTTTTCATAGCTCGTGAGTATGCTATCGCCGGTTTTGTCCCTGATATTGTGCCAGTATATCTTCATGCCGTCCTCGTCGATCCTCTTCATGAGGCTGACGTCGCACTCAATAATAACATCCTTGCCGACGAAATCCACCAGGTCGTTAACATCGACTTTGCTCTGTTCAATGACCTTGGCCTTATCCTTGTCCACGCGCTTCTTTATCTTAACGGCCTTTTCGGCCGGCTTGGCGGGTTCCTGGGTGGTCTTTCCGAGCTCTTCCCTCTTAACGTAACCGGACAGGTCTGAGCGTATCCCTTCAATCTGGTTCTTCAAATCGTTAACGTAACCCTCGGTTTTCACCTCCTCCAGGACGGTGAGCTGGTTGATCCTGCTGCCCAGATTGGTGTTCATGTCTTCAAATTTCCTGGAGACCGCATTAACCTTCCTGCTCAGGTCCGTTATCCTCTTGTCCACGGACTGCTGCTTCAGAGCCTCGTTCTCCTCCTTCCCTCTGATATCCTCTATGACGCGGGCACTCAGCGAGGAAAGCGAATCCCTGATGCCTGTCAGCTTTTCGGAGAGCGACTTCTCGTGGGACTTCAGATCGTCAATTATGCTCTTGTACTCGCCAATCTCGCTTTTCAGCCTGACGACCCCGGATTTGAGGTACGGGATCTTTCTGAGCGCGGTCTCCACGTTCCTTATCTTGTTGCCAAGCTCATTCAGCATGTCCCGGGAAGGCGCATGCCTCAGGTTTTTCTCGAGCAGGGCGTTAACCTCCTCTATGATTTTCCTGCCCGCCGTGGTTTCAACCGCCGCGGCTTCCGGGACTCGCGGCATGCCCGCTTTCATTCTCTTTATCTCCCGGTCTATCATGGACAGCCGCACTTCGTTTCTCTTCTTGAGGCGCTGGTAGGTGTATTCGGGGAACTTCGCCTGCTGGCGGGCATCATCGAGCGAGGAGAGGAAAAGCTCGGTTTCATGCCTTTTCGCCAGAAGTTCTTTGAGCGTGAGCTTCCTTGGAGGCTTTTTCTCAACGGTTTCTTTCACAGGGGCCGGCTTCTTCTCTTCCTTGTCCAGCGGCTTTTCTTCCACGTAGTCGCGCCTCTTGCCCAGAAGTATCGAAAAGGATTCACCGCTCTTCTTCCCTTTGCCGGGCTTCTTCACAGTTTCTTCGCTCATATTTTATCTTGGAGTCGAAAACTAAATAGTTTTTCGTTTCAGGCCACAGGAGCGGGCGCGGGTTTTTTCTTCGGCAGGATATTGCTGCGCAGTTCCCCCAGCACGCTCATAAGGCCGTATCCGCTGTGGTACTCCTCATCCCCTATCTTGACAAAGAAGTCTTCGGACGTCTGCGTTGCCTGGTAATTTATCGTTATTTCCTCCCCGGCGTCCATCGCCGCGAACCACGTGAGGTGGTCCTCGCTGGCCAGCCTCTCGATCCTCGGCGTCATGCCGCATGAGATGAAAGCGTCGGCCGGGACATCGTCCGTAATCAGGACGTTCTGTATATACTCACCGCTCCTGTTCTTCACCTTCAGGGTGACACTCTGGCCGCTGACTTCCTTTTTCAACACGACGGGCGGGAGCTGGCTCCAGTAGAAGAACCCTCCGCCCGCGGCCGCCAGAATGATAAACGCGAAAACCACAAGCATCCAGTTGAATCCGGCGGTGACCTCTGTGTGACGGTCTTGGCATCATACCCGGACATCCTGGCCGTTATGGCCAGGCTTCCCGTTTCTTTGGCAACCGCCGTGACAGTGCCCTTGTCGTCGGTGGTGAGCGTTTCGACAGAGTCGCTCGGGTACATCATCTCGATTGTAACGCCTTCCAGGGCTGTACCTTCCTTGTCGGTCACCTTTACGGTGAACGTCTGCCCTGCGTAGACGGTGCCCGGGGCCTCTATCTTCAAAACGCTGCCAAGGCAGCTGTGTGTGGACGTGTCGCATCGCTGGTCGGCCTCGCAGTCGAAATTCGAACAGCAGTCGTATTCGATGCAGGCGTGGTTCTGTATATTCCCGCATCCGCAAGCTATCGTGGTGCACGCGTTGGAGAGGCACTCCTGCTCCGCAAGGCAGTCATCGTTCGAACAGCACTCGTACGGCTGGCACTTGTGATTGGCCGCGTAGCTGCAGCCGATGCAGCCGATATCCAAGCAAGACCCGCCGACACACTGCTGGGCGTCCGTGCATATACCTGTCACGTTGCTCTCGCACTGGGCCGGGTCTATGGTGAATGCCACGGACGTTGAATTTAAGAATCCGTTCGGGTTCCTGCACTGGACCTTCAGTTCATAGGAGCCTCCCGAAAGTCCCGTGGAGTTGTAGTACCAGTCCCTGGAGCTGTAGTTATTCAACAGGACCGGGCCTTCTGAATTAAGATAGTACTCGCAGGTTCTCATGTCCGAGATTGATGTCAGGCGGAAGTCCAGTTTCGAGGTGTTCCAGTACGTCTTGTTCTCTGGGCTTTTCAGGTTCATGCTCACATCTCCTAACGTTACCGAGAAGGTCTTTTTCCCGGTTGTCCACGGTCCGTAAGAGTCGTTGCACCAGACATCCACTTCATGCGTGCCGGAGGACAGGGACGTGAGATTCCGGAGCCAGGACCTGGCGGATACGTTGCTCATCGAGACGTTCCCGCCGCCGTCGAGAGAAAGGCCGCACCAGATGGCGTCCGTATCTATGCTCACGTTTACCAGGACCCAGTCCCTGCTGTAATTTCCTGCCGGAGACACGAAGCTGATCTGATGATCCAGGTAAACGGTAAAATGCACGCTTTTATACGCGGTCCTTCCCAGGCTGTCGTTGGCGTAAAGTTCTATAAGATGCTGACCCTCCGACCCCACGTTGAAGGTCCTGTTGCCCGTCAGCGTCGTGTTCGCGGAGCCGTCAAGGCTGTAACCGGTCCACGCAGGCGCCCCGGATACCGTGTACTTCAGCGGGATGCCCTGTAAATAATTGTAGGTCTTGTTCTGTGGTGAAACGATGGTCAAACCAATGGTCATCTCGACAGAAACATCGAAAGTCGTGGATTTCCCTGAATTCCCGGCAAGGTCCACGCACCCGACGTACCATGAGTATGAGCCCGCGCCCAGAGAGGCCGTTATCACGGTTTCCACGTTGTTCGATACGCTTGCGTTGGTGGCCCTCAGTATCTGGTTCGCGTAGACGCTGCACGATGCCCGCGGCGAAACGGCGTCCAAGTAATTGAATCTGAAGCTTACAGAGCCGCTGGCAACAGAGCTTGCGTTTGAAGGGGAGACCAGGCCCACCGAGGGAAGGCCCGTGTCCGCGTAAAAAGTGTAATTTCCCGAGCCGATGCCCGAACCGTTGGTGCAAGTCACGCCCCACACGTTCTCCCCCTCTTTGAAGGCCTCAGAGGCGTATACCTGGGTGTCCGTGCCGTTCTTTGCAGTGACCGACCCTTTCGGCTGCCATGGGGTGTTCATGTAGAGCACGCAGTCCGCGGTGGCGTTTCCGGGGTCCGTGTACCTGATAACGAAGGGAAGCGTGCTGTTTGTCTTGTTGGTCCACGACATGTTGGCAGGCGAGTTCAGCTGCACGTCTCCCGTGAGGGCGCTGGCGAAAACGGGCAGAGCGAATAGAAAAGACGCTAAAATGAACAGGGACGGTACTTTTTCGGTTCCCATAAATTATACTTCTTTCTCTTTCCTATTAAGTTTTTCAATCAGCTGGTCCCTTATGCGTTCCTTGTCCTCGCCGAAGTACCGCTCGAACTCCTGTGTCAGGCTTAACGACTTGGTCCTTCCCTCTCTTTCGCTCTTAATCAGGCCCTTCTTGATCAGGTGCTTGATGTAGGCGTAGGCCTTGTTTCCCTGTATTTTTATGACGTCGGCCTGCAGAACGGGCTCCTTGTAGGCCACGAGGGCCAGGCAGCGTTTCTCTCCCTCGGGCAGGTCGGAATACGGCGTGAGGCTCGCGACCTTGTGAAGGAACCTGTTGTCGACCTGGAACTGCCATCCTTCGTTGCCTTCGACAAGATGAAAGCCCCTTCCTGTAAAATCCTCCCGGACCTTGAGCAGCATATCCTTGAGATAGCCTAGGGAATGGATGCCCGTTATCTTCGAAAGACTCTCTGTGCTCAGCGGCTCCGGAGACATGAAAAGTGCGGCTTCCAGAAGCCCCTTATGGTCCGTAGATTCCGTATCTGTCATTCGTCTTCAGCCCCTCGGTTTTCCTCGTCTTCATGCCCTCCCTTAAGAAGCCTAAAGCGGCGTAGTCAAGGGAGACGATTATAGCCAGTTTGAAGATGAGCATTCCTGTGAATCTATTTGTCACCAATTCTATTAAAGTTTCCGTGGACAGGAATCCTATCGAAAATATCAGCAGGGAACCCAGCAGGAAGTCGGTCCCGCTGGATTCGGCACGCTTCGAGCCTATTATGAGCACGACGCTCATCGCGGCGTAGGCGACGGTGAAAAAAGAGCTCCCGAAGAGGTTCTTGCCCTGGACGAAAACCGAAGCCACCAGGGTTGCAAGGACCAGCAGCAGAAACCCGTAGTATCTCATACCCATCGCGGAACGGCATACAGCGTTTTCACTTCGCCTCTCTTTTCTTTATGTATATTTCCTTGAAGAGCTCATCCTGCCTGCAGTAGACCTTTTTCTCGTGGTCGAGATGCGTGAGCGGGAGGAACGTTTCCACGACCTCTCCCCTTTTCCACTTCCCGACTAGACTTGTGAACTTTATCTCATCGCTCTTTATCCTGTTTATCATGTTGCTTATCCTTTTGTAGAGGTTCTCTATCCTCGATGTTATGTCCTCATCGGAAATGCTTATCCTTCCTCTCCTCTCTTTCAGCTTGTCTTCCCTCCTCGTCTGCGCACCAAGGACCTTCTTCAGGGATCCGACAAGCTCGGTTATGGTTATCCTCCTCACGGGCTTCCTCTTCGTGGCGGCCTCCAGGGGGCCGATCTCGGCCTCCGGACCGTCCGGACCGCCGGGCTCTTCCAGGCCTTCCTTATCTTCAAACTCGTCCAGGTCCATGAATTCCTCGTCTTCGGCATCCCTGTCCGTTTTCATTATCTTTATGGCGTCCGATTTCATCCTCAGAAGTATGGCCGCTATTATAACCCACTTGGCGGGTATCCTGAAGTCCAGTTCCTTGATCGTGGATATGTATTCCGCAAATCCGCTGGAGAGTACGTTCAGATCCAGGTTCCACGGATCGAGATCCTC
>JAUXKD010000086.1 GCA_030624445.1 Candidatus Aenigmatarchaeota archaeon | reverse complement strand
GTCGCTGTCAAGCAAGGCCTTCAGGGTCGTCGCGGTAAACGACCTCGCGGATGCCCCGACGATGGGTCACCTTTTGAAGTACGATTCGGTTTTCGGGCCCTTCAAGGGAAGCGTGGAATGGAGCAAGAGTTCTATATCAGTAAATGGTAACAATATTTCGGTTTTCGCTGAGAAGGATCCAACGAAACTTCCCTGGGGGAAGCTGCGCATAGACGTGGTGATAGAGTCAACGGGCATCTTCAGGAAAAGGGAACAGGCGGAAATGCACCTGAAGGCGGGAGCGAAAAAGGTCGTTTTATCGGCCCCGCCAAAGGGTGACAGGCCCGTGAAGCAGATAGTGCTCGGCGTCAACGAAAAAACGTACGACCCGAAAAAGGATAGCGTGATATCGAACGCGTCATGCACAACCAACTGTCTTGCACCGATGGCGAGGGTTCTTGACGACGCTTTCGGAATAGTCAAGGGCTTTATGACGACGATACACGCGTATACCGCCGACCAGATGCTGCTGGACGGCCCGCACAAGGACCTCAGAAGGGCCAGGTGCGCCGGCCTGAATATCGTCCCTACAAGCACCGGTGCAGCTAAATCCCTGGGAGAGGTCATACCAAAACTCAAGGGAAGGATTACCGGATCCGCAATCAGGGTTCCGGTCGCTGACGGCTCCATCGTGGACCTCGTGGTTGAGCTGAAGAAGAAGCACAGCGTGGAAGAGATAAACGCGGCTTTCAGGCGCGCGGCCTCGGGAAAGCTAAAGGGCCTTTTGCAGTATACAGAAGAACCGATAGTCTCAAGTGACATCGTAACAAATCAGCATTCTGCTATTTTCGATTCCCTGTTGACAAACATAGAG
The DNA here is from genome assembly GCA_030624445.1 of Candidatus Aenigmatarchaeota archaeon. Taxonomy (GTDB): domain Archaea; phylum Aenigmatarchaeota; class Aenigmatarchaeia; order QMZP01; family JAFGSV01; genus JAUXKD01. The sequence continues at coordinate 2,563 of JAUXKD010000086.1, read as the reverse complement.
GGGGACCTAGTGGAGGTTTTTGCCTGGTACGACAACGAGTGGGGCTATTCCACCAGACTGGTAAATCTTGTAGAACTTATAGCAAAAAAATGGAAGTGATTCTGTGTTAAGGCCCGTCACGGATCTTAAAAAGTCAGACCTTAAAGGGAAAATTGTTTACCTCAGGGGGTCCGCTGACGTCCCGATGAACGAGGACGTGAAGATGGATAACCCGAAACGGATAAAGGATACGAGCAGGATAGATCCCTTTTTGCCGACGCTCACATATCTGATTAGGAAGGGGGCCAAGGTCGTGCTGCAGCCGGGCTGGATAGACAGGCCGGACGGAATAGATCCGCAGAAAAGCGTGATTCCCGTCTATTTTTACATTAAGAGGTGGTTGAAGAAGTCCGGAGTGCTTAAGCATGGCATTCTCCTTGCACCCAGCGAAGTTGGCGGTGAAACGAGAAACATTTCGGATAATTTCGACATTATCCAGGAAAAGATAGCGAAGCTTGAAAACGGGCAGGTGCTTGTTCTGGAGAATCCCAGATTTGACCCTCAGTACAACAAGGGTGACGAATACTACGCGAAAAGGCTGGCGGGTATGGTTGAAATATATGTAGCAGACGATTTCGGTCAGAGGCACAGACCCGCATCCGACATTGTTCTCATGCCCAGGCACCTTCCGAGATACGTCGGAATGCACCTGATCGATGAAATAAAGTATGCCGAGAATGTCTCACTGGAGCTGAAAAAGAAGCGCAGGAAGCCGTTCGTTCTCATACTGGCAGGTAAGAAGATAGAGACCAAGCCTGGCGTGGTTTCCAAGATAACTGTTGCTCTGAACCTTATGGACAGAATGAAGAAGAAAGACAAAATCCTTGTGGGAGGTGCAGTCGCTTACACATTCATGTTAGCCGAGCACTTCATGGATAAGGTGAAAGCGGGTCCGGAAGAGGTTAATAAGATATCTGAAAAGGAAATCGAAGAAATAATTGGCGATTCGTACGTCGCCTGGGACCAGATACACGACCAGATAATGCTGGCCGGCAGAGTGATTCTCAAGGCCGGAGAAAAGTGCGTGTCGCTTATTCTCCCGAAAGACCACACGATAATGAAAAAGGATGGAGGCGGCATCAAAAGGTCTCAGACACAGATCCCGAAGGGATGGCAGGGAGTTGACGTGGGAGAAAAAACCATAGAGGAATTCAAAAACGCGATAGAAGAGGCGGGTTTCGTGGTAATGTCGGGTCCAGTAGGGATGTTTGACAAGAAAATCTCAGGGGCTGCCTCCGGTTCCGAGTCTGTAGTAAGGGTCATGGAGAAAGCGACGAAAATGGGAGTAGTCACCATATCCGCCGGAGGCGAAAGTACACTCCTTGTGAACAGGACCGGTGTAAAGATAAGCTATGCAAGCATAGGCGGAGGCTCGACCCTGGAGTTCATAGAAAAGGGAACCCTTCCCGGAATCGAGGCTCTTCAGTCCTGAAGAATTCGGTCAATTTCCGGTCTTTTATTGTCGTGCATCAAAAAAAAATTCAGGTTCAGACAACGAGGAAGTTCCACCAGGGAAAGTCCGTTGAAATCACGTTGTTCGTTACGGCATCCAGGTTAGTCGTGACAGGAACATCAACCGGGATGATAAAAAGCTATCTCAAGGAGATAGGCATATTCTGGAGTATGCTACTGATCGGTGCGGGACTCCTTATGGCCTCAATCTTCGGTACCGGCTTGATTTTCATTTGATTCCTTGTCAAATTCCCTGTCTGACGTCTGTACTATTATGAACATTATTATATGTTTATACTATTTTTCTTGAAAATTTTCATTTCAAACTAACAAACATCTCCGAGCCTGTGGGAGGGGTGACAATGGTAAAAATCGAAAAGTGCCCCTATATTTTTTATATGTTTGTATAATACCTTAAGCTTGAAGTCCGGCGTACCAAAGGAATCCGTCATTGGATACATTTCTGGCAGATTTGTGCATTTCGCCTGATGGCCTTTTGAGCTCAATAAGAAGACTCTTTATAAGAAGCAGAAATCATAAATAATAAAATATAAATTTTGAGAAAAGAGATATATGGAGAGGCAAAAATTCACGCTGAGAAAATTCCTGCCAGAGAAAATTACACTGAACGACAAGCAGATTTACATTATTTTACTGGCTTTGGTCGTGATTTCAGTCGTTGTCGGGGCTGTCATGCAGAGCAATGCCGGATCCGGGATGACCGTAACCAGAGAGGAGAGCCTGGAAATTGCGAGAAAGGTCGTGCTCAACTCCCCCACATACATGTTCGACGGTTTCGAGATAGTGCACAAGAGCACGATGCAGATAGGATGCCCGGATTGCTGGATGTTCGCCTTTGGATTCAAGTCGAGTCACCCGGGATACGGCGACAGAAATGGACAGGCGCTTGAGGAAGATGCGACTGTTCACCTTGCTACCGTGATAATGGAAGGTGGTCAAGTCAAGAGTGCGACGCTGGACGGGGAATGGGACACGGGGAAGCAGCAGTATATCGGTAAGGATTCCGGTCCTGTTAGTCCCGTAACCGGTCCCGAGTTCAACGATACCGGCG
>JAUXKD010000085.1 GCA_030624445.1 Candidatus Aenigmatarchaeota archaeon | reverse complement strand
TTCAGGTTATACATCTCTGGCCTGAAAAGCCTGATTAGAAAGGCCCCGAACATGGATTCTCTGGTATTCATAGGCACTTCCGCGGCTTACATTTACAGTTTGATCATGTCGATAGCAATATGGCTCGGCATCGGGAATTACGGTGTCGAAAACCTGTATTACGAAATCGCTGCTTTCATTCTTGTCTTTATACTGCTTGGGAAATATCTGGAGGCCGTTACGAAGGGAAAGACCTCCGATGCCTTGCGAAAACTGATAGGACTGCAGGCGAAGACCGCGAGGGTTTTGAGGAATGGAAAGGAATTGGAGATCCCCGTGGAAGAAGTCGTGGTAGGCGATATCGTGATTGTAAAGCCTGGGGAAAAGATACCCGTGGACGGCATCGTCCTTGAAGGCATTTCCGCCGTTGATGAGAAGGCAATAACCGGAGAAAGCATGCCTGTAACAAAGAAAAAGGGAGACAAGGTAATAGGGGTGACAATCAACAAGTCCGGCATGCTGAAAATGAAGGCAACCGGTATTGGCAAGGATACCGTTCTTGCACAGATAATAAAAATAGTGGAAGAGGCGCAGGCATCCAAATCCCCGATACAGCTGATGGCTGACAAGGTTTCTTTGTATTTCGTACCCGCTGTTATCGTCGTGGCGCTTCTCGCTTTCGGCTTTTGGTTCCTGTTGGCAGGGATGCCGTTCGTGTTTTCGCTGACGATACTTATCGCCGTCCTGATCATTGCGTGTCCGTGCGCCCTCGGCCTCGCCACACCCACGGCTATAATGGTTGGGACCGGTAAAGGCGCTGAGAATGGCATTCTGATCAAGGATGCACAGGCGCTAGAAAACGCGCATAAACTTACAACAATCGTTTTTGATAAGACAGGAACCCTGACAAAGGGAGAGCCGGCCGTTACAGACATAGTGCCGGTTTCTGGCTACTCAGAAAAGGACGTCCTTAGGCTGTCCGCAGTGGCCGAAAAGGGCTCTGAACATCCCATCGGCGAGGCCATAGTGAGCCACGCGAAAAAGAAAGGTGTAAAGCTGCCTGAAGTCAAGATATACAAAACTTCAGCCGGCAAGGGTATTAAATGCAAATACAAAGGTGATTGGATTTTCGTTGGCAGCAGGGGTTTTATGAAAGAGAACAAATTGGTAATTAAGGAACATGTTGAGAGGGACCTTCAAAAACTGGAAAACCAAGGCAAGACTGTAGTCATATCTGCTTTCGGCAGGAAGATCATAGGTATCATAGCCGTTGCAGATACGCTTAAAGAATTTTCAAAGCAGGCCGTTGACCAGCTGAAAAAAATGGGGAAAGAGGTCGTAATGATAACAGGAGACAATGAGAGGACAGGAAGAGCGATAGGGAAAGAAGTGGGTATTGATAGGGTTCTGGCCCAGGTCCTGCCTGCAGACAAGGCGAACGAGGTGAAAAGGCTGCAGGATGAAGGCAAGGTCGTTGCGATGGTCGGAGACGGAATAAACGACTCACCCGCCCTGGCCCAGGCGGACGTAGGCATCGCCATCGGCAGCGGGACGGACATAGCAATGGAGACCGGCGATATCATCCTGATCAAGGATGACCTGAGGGATGTCGTCACTTCAATAGATCTGAGCGGATACACAATGAGGAAGATAAAGCAGAACCTCTTCTGGGCATTCTTTTACAACGGTGTGGGAATTCCGGTGGCCGCCGGAGTTCTGTACCCGCTTTTCGGCTTCCTGCTCAATCCGATGATCGCGGCTGCTGCCATGGCTTTCAGCTCGGTGTCGGTTGTCTCGAATTCGCTGCTCATGAAGCGGTACAAGCCTAAACTAAGGGATTAAAATGAATAGGAAGCTTCTTACAGTTATCGTCGCAAAATTGCTGGCAGTCTCGATAGGCTTTATGATATATCTTAACGGCCAGGGATGTTCCAACCCGCTCCCTTTCACTCTAATCTTAGTCATAATACTTAAAATTGCAGGAGTCCTTGCGGTTTTCGGATTCTATCTGAAAGCGTCCGCGATACAGAGAAAAAAGCTGGATAAAATTCAACAGAAGGAAAAGAAACTACGGAAATAAGCTAATCCTTGACGGCGTGTTTGATTATTTCCAGGTTGCATGTGTGATACTCAGAGCACCATTTCTGGCACTTGTCGGCCCATTTCTTGTCTTTGAACCCCATCTTGCATTCGCTGCAGACATAAAGCGTTTCTCTCATTTTTCCGCCTCCCCCTGGACCGAAATCACCTTTACTGTGAGCTTGATTTCTTTTCCGGATTCTTTGAGAGCTTCTTCAACGGCGTGCCGCAAGCCGAAACAGCACGGGACCTCCATGTGCAGCAGTGTGATGCTTTTTACGCTGTTCAATTTGAAGATCTGGGTGAGCTTTTCCTGGTAGAATTCGATGTCATCGAGCTTCGGGCAGCCGATTATCAGCGTTTTGCCTTGTAGAAAATCATTGTGGAAGTCGGCATAGGCGAAAGGAACGCAGTCCGCGGCTATCAGCAGGTCGGCTTCGTCGAAGTAGGGCGCGCTCGGCGGCAGTAGCATCAGCTGGACTGGCCACTGCCTCAGCTCGGATTCAGATTTCGACTTGTGGGTGGAGGAATGAGAGGGCCGTTCTTCTTTGTCCCTCATATCAATGACCCTTGAGCCGGGACAGCCGCACGGCAATGCTGCCTGATGCTCCGGTGATTCGTCCCCGAGAGGGTTTTCTACTCCGCTCTCTTCGAGATAATCGAGTGCCTCCCGCAGGTAGCCCTCTTCCCCGTGCTCCTTCAGATGCTCCAGATGGGCCTTTATCACGTTTTTTCCCTGCTTGACTATTTTCTCCATTACTTTCCTCTCGTCGTAAGGCTCCGCCTCCCTTTCGATAATCTTTATCGCACCCTCGGGACAGGTTCCTATGCATGCTCCCAGGCCGTCGCAGAACAGGTCGCTTACAAGTCTCGCCTTGTCGTCTATAATCTGGAGTGCTCCTTCCGGGCAGTTGGGAATGCAAAGGCCGCAGCCGTTGCACTTCTCCTCATCGATCTCTATGATCTTCCTTTTCACCATGTCAAACACTCCCTGCGAATTTGCAGGTTTTCCTTCCTTTCAATATTCCGCAGTTCTCCAGCCTTTTGTCGTACTTTTCAATGTGCCTGTCGATGTTTCTCAAAATCGGGACAATGTGTTTTTCGTCAAGAGCGTAAATCCTGTTCTTCCCTTTCCATTCGCAATACACGAAGCCGCAGGCAACAAGGCTTTTTAAGTTGTGCGACACTCTGCTCTGCTCGAATCCCAGCTCACGGCATATCTCACTGACGCTTTTCGGGCCGCTTTCCTTAAGCAGCCTGATTATGCCGAATCTTGTCTCATTCGAGAATGCCCTGAAGAACATTTTATATGATACTTCTTTCATATGATTAAACTATCATAACTAATATTTAAAGTTTT
>JAUXKD010000123.1 GCA_030624445.1 Candidatus Aenigmatarchaeota archaeon | reverse complement strand
CCTTCATAATCTTGTCGAACTCCTTTTTGGAGAAATCTGGCCAAAGAGTGTCCGTGAAAAAAAGCTCGGCATATTCTATCTGATAGAGCATGAATCCCGAAAGCCTCTTCTCCCCGCCCGTCCTGATCATTATATCAAACAGTCTCGGCATCAGTAAAAATCGCTCAAAGACATTCTCATGCAGCCTTTTTGTCAACGGTTTCTTTCTGAGCCATTTGGACGCCCCCATGACCGCATTGAGTATTTCCTGCCTCCCCCCGTATCCTATGCATATATTGAGCACCTTTCCTTCTTCATTTTCTCTGGTTTTGGAAACGATGTTGGCTGCAAGATCTTTGACGCTCTGTGGAACATCACTCAATCTTGAACCCACCACGTTGATCTTCACTTTATTCTTTTTAACAATATGGCTTGCAAGAAGGTCCTTTATCTTACCTTCAAGCACGTTGTATATCAGATTCCTGGAATAGTCGTCCCTGTCAACATTCTCGGTAGACATCGCCCAAAGTGACAATTCGTCAACTTCTGGATGGTTTTTCAATATATGCCTGACTATGTAGTCCGCGGTTTTTCCCGACTGCTCGCCGTTGAAATCCTTTATGCCGTTAAGCTTGGCCCACCGCCTGCTGCCGTCGGGTATGATGCCCAGATGGATTCCCTTTCTCCTACTATTTGTACTCATAGTGCATAGATGGACGTAATGGATTAAAAAATATTCGCATTTTGGGAAATCGGTAAATCAGGCCGTGTCAAGGAGCTGCAGTACGATTCCCACGACTTGATCAGGGTCTTTCCCAAGTATCTGAATTATCGCTTCCTTGCCAACAGAGCCCCTGTGGTATATTACGTCGGGCACGCTGCCGCGTTTTTCACATGCATTTTCCAGGACCCAGGGGACACTGTTCCCTTCCTTTTTCTTCACAGTGCCGGGCTCCGACATCCTGTCCACGAAGGCCACGTCCAGGCCCATGCCCTTCAGCGCAGCCACTATTCCTTCGGAATACCTGACGTTCATCGCGCACCTTTTATCAGGATCATGCCTGTTCGCCCCGATGATCATGGAAGCGACATGGGTCGAGGCCCCGAATTTCGGCGCTAAAAACACGGGCTTCCCCATCGCGTTCCTTATCCTTCCCGGAACGGCGGCAACGTCCCCGGAATCCCTCGGATTCTCAACGGCGTAAGCCAGGTTGGAGCCAACCTCTGGAATGAGCCTCGCGAAGTCGGAATCCTCCAGCCGATTCAGCTGTCTTTCGATTTCAAGCAGAACCTGCTCTCTCTCGCTTTTAATTGAGCCGCTTTGCATAGCATCACTAAATAATATTATTAGTCATATTTAATTATGGACCTTGCAAAAGCCGGGGAACGGAAGATTATCGAGACCATAAGGAAAATCGTGAGGAAAAAACCTGCAATCGTTGCCGATTTTGATGACGACGCCGCCATCGTGGAACTGGATTCGGGGCGGTACGCCGTCACCACCGACATGGGAATAGCCGATACCCACTTCCTGACAGAGGACCCGCTGAAGATAGGGAAAAAGATCGTGACATCGAATGCAACAGACCTGCTGGCGAAGGGCGCCGTGCCGGAATACATGCTCATCTCGTTGGGCCTGCCGGCAGACCAGAAGCTTGAATTCGTGAAAATGATGTACGAGTCCATGGACAGGGAGCTGCTGAAATACGGCGCACGCATAATCGGAGGGGATACGAACAAGTCCGAAAGCTTCGTCTGTTCCGTCACCATGATCGGGAGGGTCCTAAAGCCCCTTCTCAGGAGAGGGGCAAGGGATGGGAACCTTGTCATCCTTACGGGGCAGGTGGGCAACGCCGCCGCAGGTTACATGGCGCTGAAGAAGGGGCTAGTGGCCGAAAAGGATTTCATCAGGGCGCAGCTGGAGCCGGAAATAGATCATGAGCTCTGCAAGAGGATAATCCCTGCGGCGAACGCCGGCATAGATATATCCGACGGCCTGGCCTACGAGCTCGGGGAAATATCAAGGCTGAGCGGCAAAAGGATCACGATACGCTGGGAGAGGCTTCCGATTCATCCCGGGCTGGAAGATTTCTGCGCGAAAAACAAACTGGACTTGATGGAGATGGTCCTGCACAGCGGCGAGGACTACCAGATCGTTTACACCACATCCGACCCGACCAACGGGATAATCATAGGTGAAGTGGAGAAAGGGACGGGGCTCTACCTGTCAAAAGACGGCGAGGAGCAGGAGCTCGAGCCCAGAGGTTACGAGCACTTCAGGTGAAACGATCAGCCGATTCGACAGTGGCCGGAAGTGTAAGTCCAGGCATGCCGTTGGCGGACAGGATTCTTCGGCTCGCCGGAAATTAATATATTGCCAAATCAATATATTCAATAGTTGGTCCATGTGATACTGGAAATCATCGTGTTGATAGTGCTGATCGCCCTCTCCGGGTTCTTCTCTGGGGCGGAGATTGCACTGTTCTCCCTCAGCAACATAAAGGTGAGGAAGCTCATAAGAAACAGAAGGAGAGGGGCGAAAACGCTCAGGAAGCTCAAATCCAATCCCCACAGGATGCTCGTGACCATACTCATAGGAAACAACATCGTCAATATAGGGGCGGCGTCTCTTGCGACCGTGCTCGCCATCGACATATTCGGTTCGGCCGGAGTTGGCATCGT
>JAUXKD010000013.1 GCA_030624445.1 Candidatus Aenigmatarchaeota archaeon | reverse complement strand
TCGACGCGAAGGTGCAGGATAAGGCGGGAGTCCTGGAAAAACGGATATCCGAAAAAACCAACGCGATGGAGACCCAGATGCGGGAAAGGCTCAAGTCCCTGGAGGACAACCTCACCGAAAAGGGCAAATCGATGGAATTACAGCTTGAGGACAGGATCAAATTCCTCGAGGCCACAATAAGGCAGAAGGGCGAGAACGTGGAAGCGGACCTTGATGATAAGATCGGTGCGGTCCGAAAAGGACTCGGCACCGACATCGCCGGCCTCAAGAAGGGGCTTTCGTCTAAAACAAATGACATCGACAGCTTAAAGAAACGGCTCGATACGCTCAGCAGGCTCGAAGAACGTCTGCGCTTCTTTGGCGAGGAAAAGGATGAGATCGCCAGGAACGTCTCGTCCCTGCAGAACCTCAAGGCAGGGTTTTCCGAAATGGAAGAGAGGACGAGGAACCTGGACAAGGAGGCCAGGGAACTGAAGTCCGGTCTCTCAAGAGACCTTGGCGAAATAAGGGGTCAGATAGACTCTGCCAAGAGCGAGAAAAGGGAGAAGTTCGATACGGCGGTGAAAGCCTTCCTCAACTCGAGGAGTGAACTCAACAACAAGACGAACGCCTTGAACATAAGGCTCATGGAAATGGGAAAGAGGATGGACGCTTTCTCCCGGTTGACCACCAGGATAGACATGCTGGAGAAAAAGATGGACAGGATCACGGAAAGGAGCTCGGAAATGAGAAGGGATGTCGATAAGCTTGAAACGAAGGAAGGGGAAGAGGAAAAAATAGCCTTCGTCGATCTTGGAAAAGATAATGAGGAAGTTTGAAAAAGGAAACCGGGTGGCCCATGGAAACAACACTGATCTATATAATCGGGATAGCGGCACTGTTCTTTATCGCAACGGGTGCCTATCTTCATTTCTTGAGAAGGAGGGCCGAGAACGTAGCACCAGCCCTGCTTTTGAACCCTGCCGGAAAAAGGAAACGTAGGAAAAAGAGATAATCACTTTCCCTTGTTGCTTATTTCCCTTACCCTCTTCTGGTCCCCGGATACTATCAGAACATCCTTGGCCTTTATCAATTCGTCCACGTGCGGAAGGTATAACCACTTGTCGCCCCTTTTCAGGCCGATGACCGTCACCTTTTCCTGCGCGAACTCGCTGATAGTCTTTCCCACGGACTTGGACCTTTTGCCTATTTTCAGATAGTCGGCTATTTCCATGGAGTGTTTCAGGCCCTTCAGTATGGTCGGGTGTATGGGTATCCCTCTGGAAAGCGAGTCTATGAGTTCCTTTATGGCGTTCGATATGTCCTCCATCGCGGACGACAGCCTTATCACGGACGTCAGTTCCAGGGCTTCCTTCGGCGTTTTGCTTGCGAGCATGCATTCGGCTTCTATCTCGTATTGCCTCAGGTCTATCTCTTCCTCGAGCTCGTGTATCTTTTTCACGAGTTTCTTGTCCTGCATCAGCAGCGCCGAGAACCCGAGGGCTATGGCAAGGTTTACCATGTTCTTCATTTCTACAATAAGGTCAACGATGTTTTTTTCCTTTTTCAGCATGTCTGCGAGAATATCTTCACTTTGGTATTCACTTCTGTGTATTCTTATCACCACGTTGATTCCTTTTATAGCATGACAACTTAAATAATTTTCTAAATCATCATCCCCGTGACTACGAGCAGGACAACGATGCCTACCAAGTCCCCTGTCGTTGTGAGAAGGGGGATGACTACGGTGTCGGGATCCAGTCCCTTTCTGTATGTCACATAACTGAAGAGAATGGATGCGAATATGAGCAAGAGCACGGTTATCATGCCTGCCGTAAAAGTAATCAGAGGAAATATCACAAAGGCCGCTTTCGACGCTCCGAACAAACTGTTGGCGGCTGCCGCCACAAAGCCCAGCACAGGGAATGAGACCATGGAAACAATCAGCATGGAGTATATATTTCTGAGCAGAATCTTGGTTCTCCTGAAGTTCGGTTTAATAAGTCCCATGTGCAGGGCGGACGACAATCTGGAAGTGAGCACCGATGAGATGTTACCGTTGACCGCGATAAATGAGGGCATTATTATCAGCAGGCCGGGCAGAAATTTCAGCAATTCCGTGTTTTTGTTTAGAAACAGCCCCGAGAATACGCTTATAGTCACACATATTGTCAGCACTGGTATGCTCTCCTTCAGTATTTCTTTTGCGTTTATGTATGTCATAATCCCAGACCCACCACGAACTTGACCGCCAGCAGAAGGCATATGATCGTTATGACATCTCCGATGCTTGCCCCGCTCGGGAGCGTCGTGTTGTCGGGATCAAGGCCCCTCCTGTAGCTGTAGATGGCAATACCGGCCGTAATGAATGAAAGAAGAATTCCAGATGAAACCCCGGCTATGACCGATATCAGGATGAAGTTGATGAGAGCCATGCATGAGGTGCTTGTCCAGCTGCATACGAGCCACGCAAACACCGAGAGCAAAATGGATGTCAAAAAGCTCAAAAAAATACTGATCTCCAGGTTGATTTTCAGCCCCTTTGAAAACCTTTTCGTGGATATATAACCAAGGTGCAGGCCGGAAGACAGCCTGGCGCCAAAGGCGGATGAGATGTTGCCTCTGAGGCCAAGCATTCCGGGAATGAGTATAAGAAGTCCCGGGGCGAACTGGGCTTCAGTAAAGACACTGCTCAGAAAACCGCCGGTGAACAGCTCAACGAACGAAAACAGGATTATTATGGGAAGAGTTTCTTCAACTATGCGCCATGTGGATTTTGCCACTGTCATATTAAGTTTTGTAGCGTATAATAAATAAATTATAAAGACCGGATTTCGGTTGCGGATGCATAAAGCTTAACGGCAGGCCGAGAAAAAGCTTTTAACCCAAAGAGCGAAACTGCATCTTGGGACATCCGAAGCCCGTCCAGGCGAGGTGTATTGACATGCCGAGATCTCTGACCGTCGATGCTGTTATAATCAGAAATGGGAAAATACTCCTTATCAGAAGAAAGAACGACCCTTTCCAGGGATGCTTTGCCCTGCCCGGTGGTTATGTTGAGAAGGACGAAGACGCGAAAGGCGCAGTGATAAGGGAAGTCGAAGAGGAAACGGGCTTGGTTGTGAGACCGCTCAGGATGTCCGGCGTTTACGATTCGCCCGGCAGGGATAAAAGAGGAAACGTCTCGATAGCATTCCTTTGCGAGATCGTTAGGGGCGAGCCCAGGCCAGGTCATGATTCTTCCGGGGTCGAATTCTTCCGGACAGACAGTCTGCCGGGACTCGCCTTTGACCACGAAAAAATCATCAGGGATGCAATTGGACCGTCCAGAAAGAAAAGGGTCCTTGTAGGAGGAGTCTTCAACATCATACATCCCGGCCACCGCTATTTCCTGGAAATGGCAAAAGGGCTTGGTGACGAACTTGTCGTCGTCGTAGCAAACGATAAAACGGTCCTGCGGGACAAGAAGAAATTGATGTTTCCGGCCCGTGTCAGGGCCGGGACTGTGGAATCCGTGGGTGCCGTGGACAGGGCAGTCGTGGGCGACGAACTGGACATGACGAAGGTGATCCGGAGGGAAAGGCCTGACGTGATAGCCGTGGGTTACGACCAGGACGAGGAAACAATCAGGAGCCTCGTAAAAAAATCGGGAATAAAATGCAAGGTAGTGAGACTGGACCAATTAAAAGGCTACTCCACCAAAAAGATAACAGGTGAGTAAAAAGTGGGCAAAAAGGCGCAGCTGTGGTCCCTGGATTTTGCGATGTCCATGCTCATTTTCATGAGCGCACTTTTTGCCATGATGTTCGCATGGAACTACATAAGCGCGAACTCCACGGAGACCCAGGAAATGAAGGAACTGCAGTACAAGGCGCTCACAATCTCGGACTCTCTCATCAGGACCCCCGGCATACCTTTGGACTGGGACGAAGGCACCGTGGAAGTACTCGGCCTGGCCGAGGACGAAAACATCCTGAACGTCACCAAGGTTCGGTACTTTGTCAACATGATCGATACGGACTACGACCGGGCAAAAGGACTCATGGACATAGGCTTCTACGATTTCTCTTTCAACGTGACCGACCTGAACGGCACGGTTTACGAGAGCACGGCAAGCCAGGTGGACAACACATCAGTTATGGTGATACCGATCGAGAGGTACACGCTCTACAATGACAGGATAGTCAAGGTCATGTTCGTTATCTGGAACTGAACAGTGCTCTTCCAAATCCGTGCAAGCGTCCCTGGGAAGAAAACATGGAAATTGGGCTTTCCACGAACCGCGAACCCATTTAAATAGAATACCCAAAGATAAAAAGTGGTTTTCATGAAGAAGCAGTACGTCAGTTCTTTTACACGGAACCGGGAAAAGGTGGACGACAAGTTCGCAGTGAAGTTCAAGAAGCCGCCCACGGCTTACAGGGGCGGAGGCAAGCCCGGCAAGTGGTTCGAGCTCCGGCTCGCGGACAGAACCGGGGAAATAACCGCAAAGTTCTGGGGAAGGAACGATCAGGAAACCGAGAAGCTTTACAACGGCATTTCAAAGGGAGGCGTGGTCCACGTCACCGGCGAAATACAGGAGTATCCGCCCGGCAGCGGGAAATTCTCAGTCTCTATCGACGCCCTCAAGGGAGGCCTGAAGAAATGCGAACGGACCGAGTACGATCTCGAGGATTTCGTGGCGTCGACAAAGAAAGACACGGGCAAGATGCTCGATGAGATAAAGGGAATCATGTCCGCCCTGGGAAACGAGCACCTGCGGAAACTGGGCGTGGCGTTTCTCACGGATGAAAAATTCATAACGGCTTTCAGGAAAGCGCCCGCGGCGATGGAGTACCACCAGAACTACGTCGGGGGGTTGCTGGAGCACACGCTGAACGTAATCAAGATTTCAAACAACCTGTGCGACATGCATCCCGAACTGGACAGGGACCTTGTACTGACCGGAGCCTTTCTGCACGACGTCGGAAAGGTGAAGGAATTCGATGTTACCGGCGGCATAATAGACGTCTCCCATGAGGGCATGCTCGTGGGGCACATGACCATAGGCTACGAAATCGTATCCGGGAAGATAAAGAAGATCCAAGGCTTTCCAAAGACTCTTGCCCTGAAAGTGCTGCACATGATCCTTAGTCATCACGGAAAACCGGAATACGGCGCCACCAAGCGGCCGCAACTGCCTGAAGCCGTGGCCGTTCATTATGCGGATGAATGCGATGCGAAAATAGACTTGTTCCTCAGGCTCAAGCGGGAGGCCAACACGGAAGACTCGTGGATATGGAACAAGAAAATAAACGGTCATGTGTACCTCAAGTGACATGACCAGGGAAACCATTTCCGGATATCCTAGATTTCAAACTCGAGCATCATGTACTTGACCTTCACCTTGTATCCGGCGGCCTTGATCTGCTTCAATATGTAGTGGTCACCCTTCTTGCGATTCAAAGCATACTCAAGCCCCAGCTCCATCGCAAGCAGCGGATTCTTTATTTCCGCCACGATTTCCTTTCCGTGCAGAATAATCTCCACGGCCGGCGTCCCTCCCACCGAAAGATAGAGATGTGCCTTGCCTGTCATTATTTCAAGTAAGTCCCTGATAAGACTCATGTTAATCAAAAAACCTTCCAAGTCAAACCTTACTTCCCTTTTTTCTTTCCGAAAGAAGGTACCACGGTGAACTCCACATTACCGTTGAGCTGTACCGAGGTTTTTCCTATCTTGAATTCAACACCTTCCAGGTTCACGTTGGCTTTGGTTTCCTTCCCTTCGATGATACTCAGAAATTTGGTGAGCAACTCTTCCTTGTTCTTCAATAGTTCTTCGATGAAACCCATCATTAACACCCCCGCTGTATTGATTTTACCGATTTAATACAATAAATATGTACGAGGCCGATTAATAAAGATTAACAGATAATACCGGTATCGGATGTTATTTTTAAGGCGGATGGCATATCTTATTTATGGAGATCATCACTCAGCTTTTGGTACTCCTGGAACCGTGGTGGGGGTACCTTTCCGCTCTGGTCATAATAATAGCCACCCTGATCGCTGTAAAAATCGTGAGCCGTATTTTCCACGTGGTCAAAAACAGGTTTACCACCAAAAACGATAGCTCCCTGGATGATGTCGTGCTGGATGCAGCCAAAGGCCCGGTGAAACTGGGTGTATTGCTTCTGGGCGTTTTCTTTGCAATCGGGAGCCTGGATGTTTTGACGGCCTACTCCGCGGAGATATCCACGCTTTTCACGGTCGTTTTCTCCCTGTATGCGGCGTACATTCTCTCAAAAATAGTCGGGACCGCGATTGAATTTTACACGGCCGAAATAGCAACAAAGACGCGTACGAAGGCCGACGATCAGTTCCTTCCGATAATCAAGAGGGCCGCATACGGAATCATCTTCGGGATCGTGTTCCTGATCATGCTCAACCAGCTTGGGGTACGGGTCGAAACGGCCATAGCTGCCATGGGTATCGGCGGCCTGGCATTCGCGCTCGCACTGCAGCCGACCCTCTCGAATTTCTTCTCCGGAGTCTACATGATAATCGACCGCCCCATAAAGATAGGCGACTACATAGAGCTTGACGGCGGGGACAAGGGGACTGTAGTGGACATCGGGTGGAGGACCACCAGGATAAGGACGTTCACTAACAACATCGTTGTCATACCCAACAACAAGATGGCCGACAGCAAGATAATTAACTACAACGTCCCCAACACTACTTTGGGATTCGTGGTGACTGGCGGCGTAGCGTACGGATCCGACCTGGATAAGGTGGAAAAGGTCGCTCTTGAGACAGCCAGGAATGTCATGAAGCGCTGCAACGGCCCCGGAGACTTCAAGCCACTGTTCAGGTTCAACGAATTCGGGGATTCAAGCATAAACTTCAAGGTAGTGATGAGGACAAAAACCCTTCCCGACAGATATCTTGCGACCCATGAGTTCATAAAGAATCTGAAAAAGAGATTCGACGAGGAAGGGATAGAGATACCATTCCCGCAGGTCGATATCCATACGGACAAGGCGAAAAAGAGAAGACACAAGAGATGAGTGGAAGCACGATCCGGTCCAGTTTCATTTATAATCAATTTATAGTTCCGGTACCAATTATATCCAGGTTGAAGATTACAAATAAACGACACCCCAAAGGGCTGTTTATCATGGAAAACATCGTAGTAGGGCGGGACAAGGAAGACCTGAAAAAGTTCGGAGACAAGGGTACGGCCTTCCTGGGAAAGCACATCGTCGGAAAGGGTGAAGACGCCCACCTTACCAACCGTGTTCTCATGGACCTGACGAGGCCTCATGTCATGCTGGTGTGCGGCAAGAGGGGTATGGGTAAGTCGTATTCGGCTGGCATCGTGGCGGAAGAGATGTCGGTCCTGCCTTCAGAAATCAAGGAAAACCTGTCCGTCATAATGATAGACACCATGGGAATATACTGGTCGATGAAAAACCCGAACGAAAAGGATAAGGACATCCTGAAGGAATGGGGAATGAAGCCCAAGGCGCTGGACATCAAACTTTTCATACCGGCGACGTACGCGGATGATTATGAGCAGGCGGGCGTGGCCTACGACCATACCCTCAACCTCCTCTGCTCCGACCTGACCGCGGAGGACTGGGTGCTCACTTTCGGATTCTCTTTCGTTGACGAGTTCGGCACGACCATTGAAAGGGTCATAAAGGAGATAAAGAGGGCCAAGGGCGGAAAACCCTATTCGATAAAGGACATAATCACGGCCATCGAGAGGGACAAGAGGACGGAGAAGAAAGTGAAGGATTCGCTTGTGAACAGGTTCAGCGCGGCCGACGGATGGGGGATTTTCGGAAAACGGGGAACCAAGATGGAGGACCTGATAAAGCCGGGCACGATATCGGTCCTCGATGTTTCACACTACATGCAGATTTCCGAGGGATGGTCCGTCCGCAGCATGCTCGTGGGCCTGCTTTGCAGAAAGATATTCCATGCCAGGCTGATGGCCAGGAAATCGGAAGAGCTGGAAACGATGACTGGCGAAGCTAGGACAACCATGCCGATGGTCTGGATCATGATAGACGAGGCCCACCAGTTTCTTCCGACAGAGGGCAAGACGGCGGCAACAGAGCCCCTTCTGACCATTGTGAAGCAGGGAAGGGAGCCGGGGATATCGCTGCTTTTCATGACACCGAGGCCCAACAAGCTGCATGAGGACGCGCTGG
>JAUXKD010000050.1 GCA_030624445.1 Candidatus Aenigmatarchaeota archaeon | reverse complement strand
CTTTTCCTGATACCCCAGAACTGGAAATTCATTGAAATCGACCATTCATACGTCGTGACCCCGGTAGGGATAGCCGTGTCGATTTATTTCGATCTGATTTTCACGATTCTGATTTTATTCAGGATCAAAAACAAGTGAAATTGTTACTAATGTGCACACAGTTCTAAAATATGACAATAAATTATCTTAAACATTACCTATTATTGTATCGAGAATGGGTATCACGTTTAGAATTTTTTGGGATGGTTAAATAAGAACCTGATTTAATCTTAATATGATGGGGAAAAATGTCACATTCATCGTGCTGGTTGTGATTGTAGCCTTACTTAGTGGTTGTGTCCAAAGCCAGCCCATAAAAGATTCCGATGGTAACGATTCGATTAACGGACCAACGGAAAATGGGCCTGTAAGAAATGACTCCCTTCTCCAAAAATGTTTGGAGGATGCCGAAGAACTGAGGCGGCGTGTATGCGAAGAGCTTGGCGTCCCGCTGGATGAATTCGGGAATTGCGTAGGAATCGACATAGTTGATCCTTCCCAGCAGTGTTACGAGAATAATATTTGAAATTCCGATCGCCTTCAGGCTGGTTCTCGCTTATGTTTTAATTACGGCAAACAAACTTTGTTTATTTTAAATCACTGTTCAATATCATATGACATATGAACAATTTCATAAAATATTTTTTGATAGGCGCACTCCTCGTGACCCTCGTTGACTACACCACCGCTTTCAACCCGAACTACCTGCGTTGGATAAGCTACCTGCCGGACGTGTTGATTTTCTACGTTGGCTACTCCCTGTTGTTCGCGTTATTAATCTACAAGCTGGGGTTGAAATCCAAGAGGCTGTTTATTGCCATGCTTATTGCCGGTTTTGGTTTCGAAATTCTGTTGTTCAAAAATAAACTTTACTTCACCTATCCGATGGTGTTCATCACGATACCCGCCACGGTTTTCATATACGGATTTGTCACATATGCCCCGAAATGGATCGCTGAAAAGAGCGTATCGGAGAACAAGAAAAAACTGATCCTGCTGACCGCTGCATGGATAATTATTTCTTTTTTGGCATTCTCAAGCAACAGCGGTTCAGGCTAGGACAGAAGAAATGATAATTTATAAGAACGAAAATCGGTCGGTTCCATTCTCATTCAACAGACCGAGTTCTCTGCAATGAATTCCAATAGTTTCATTGTTTCATTGTCATATTGTTTATTGCCGAGTCTTACCAGAACATCATCTATCGAAGACAGCATCTCATTATAATTCGGGTAAAATTGCGGGTATTTCTCATAAGATTTTCCTGACCTGACAAGCCATTCACTCTTATATTTTTCCGCGACCCTTGTTTGCGCTTCTGCAAAATCAAAACTTTCATGTTCGAGATAGATTTTGATATGCGTAAGCTCGTGCGGGATACAGATTTCATCTACCCCTGTTTTGATGTACTCAGAAAGATAGTAAAGCGCATGACCCACATGCTGCGGCTCGTTATGCTGTGCCAGCCAGGCGGCCTCTTTTACTAAACTTCTGGCAATGGCGTCATCTTTTGTCAATTCGACTATATTATCGAAATCTTCAGTATCCAGGTTGTCATAAAGTATTTCGTTGTAAGGGGCGGATGAAAACTTTTCGATCTCTCGCAATGCCTCCTCATTCCCGACAATAGAATTTGAACCAGGAAGCGTGACTACAAAAACGCTTAGAAATATCCCGATGGCCAGAATAACTAAAGGCGGATATATCTTTTTCATTTACATCATCTGTATGTCTTACAAAATTTGTAAGACTTTACTAAATAATGTGTTCGGTTACTTAAAAATATTTGGTGCCGGCTGCTTCGTTTAAAAAGTCAGGCCATTGTTTAAAGAAAGAACATTTCTTGAAATTTCCATGCAACCAAACAATCCTTATCTAAACGTCCACCTTCAGCGGTTTTCCGTATTTCAGGTTCCTTATGTTGTGCGCGGATGCCAGGTCCTTCTCCAGGGGCTTCAGCTTTTCGCTTGCGGTTGCAGATTTCACTTCCGTCCTCAGGGAGATGCCCTTCTCCCTCTTGGCCTTCCAAACGGCGCTGTTGAATTCCATCACGTCCTTGGCGTTGAAGGGCAGCCTTTTTTTCGCCACTCTCTCGTCGGTTCCGGGGAACTCGAGGCCGTGGTTGTCCTTCCCCCTGAGGTCCGTGTATATCCTGTACGTTATCAGCGGGACTATCGGCGAGAGCAACAGGAGAATCGCGTCCAGCACCGTGTTCAGCGTGTACCTCGCGGCCGCCTGCTCTTCCCTGGAGAATTCGCCGTTTTCGTTGTAGGCCCTCTGCTTGACGAGCTCCACGTAATGGGAGGCGAACGTCTCCCACAGGAAGTTCCTTATCCTTGTCGCCGGATTGTGGAAATCGTAATTCTCGTACCTCTCCCTCGCGTGCTTCACGATGCCGTTCACTTCTTGCAGTATCCATTCGTCGAGGGCGCACAGCTTCTTCGGCCTTGTTTTCGGGGCCGGGAACATCGAGATGAATCTCGCGACGTTCCAGAGCTTCGTGAGGGTTTTTCCGGTACCCTCCATCCTCTCGAACGAGCACCTGAAATCGGTCTTCTCAAGGTTCCCCTCCATGACTGTCCACAGCCTGAATGGTTCCGCCCCGAACCTGTCCAGCACCTCCTTGGGGTCGATCATGTTCCCCTTGGATTTCGACATCTTCTTTCCCTTCTCGTCGACCACGTGGTAGTTTATCCAGACGTCCTTGAAAATGCGCCTGCCGGTGAGGAGCCAGTCCTTGAGCACGGTGTAATAGAGCCACGTCCTCACAATCTCCTTTCCCTGAGGCCGGACAGAGCACGGCTGGTGCTTCTCGAAGAAGCCCTCTGGCTTCCGTGTGTATTTGAGTATGTAGAGCGGCGATATGGAAGAGTCGAACCAGGTGTCGAACACCCTTTCCACCCACCGGAACCCTGACGAGCCGCACTTCCCGCACTTCCCGTTCTTCAGCCCCGTGCTGCCCGCCGGCGGCCCTTCGAGCCACGGCTTGTAGTACCTGCCTTTCGGCGGGACCACCGCCTGGCCGCATTTCCTGCAGTACCACAGCGGGATCTCGGTCGCGTAGAACCTCCTCCTGGAGATCGGCCAGTCTATTGAAACCGAGTCGATCCAGTCGATCAGTATCTGCCTTGATCTTGGAGCGAAGAAATTCATCTTCCTGGCAAGCTTCTTCATGTCGCTCTTGAACTCGACCTGCTTCACATACAACTCTTTCATCGAAATGAACTCTATCGCGTCCTTGCTCCTCTCGCACACCGGAACCCTGTGCTTGTCGGTTGGAACAGTTTTCACCAGCAGGCCCGTCTTCTCCAGCTCCTTGACGTACTTCTCCCTGGCGTCCTTTATCGTGAGCCCCTGAAGGAATCCGGCGTTCTTGTTCATGGTGCCGTCCTTCTCTATCGATATGACGGGTTCCAGCTTCATGTCCCTGAAGAAGCGGATGTCCGCCAGGTCGCCGAAAGAGCAGACCATCATGATGCCGGTCCCCTTCCCTATCTCGGCCGACGGGTGTGCCTTTATCCTGACCTCTTTCCCGAAAACCGGCGCTATGGCCGTCTTGCCTTCCAGGTGCCTGTACCTCTTGTCCCCGGGGTTGTAGATCACCATGCCGATGGTGCACACCAGCTCCGGCCTCGTCGTGGCTATCACGATGTCCTCTCCGGTCTCCTTCACCTTGAACTTTATGTGGTAGTAGGACCCCTTCCTGTTCTCGTAATCGATCTCGGCGTCGGCCAGCGTCGTCTGGCAGCCGGGGCAGAAGTTGTTGGCCCTTTCGTCCTCGTAGATTATGCCCTTGTTCCACAGGTCTATGAACGTCTCCTGGGTGAGCGTCCTGTAGTCCGGGCTGTCCGTCTCGTAGAGGTCCCCGATCCCGGTCCCCTTCTTCCACGAGTTGAAGCTTATCCCGAGCCTGAAAAACGAGTCGACGCTCGCCAGGCTGGATTCCTCCAGGATTTTTTTGCACATCCCTATGGCTTTGGTCCTTGGCAGGCTCGTAAGCTTGACGTTGAATTTGTTCTCTGCGGCCATCTCTATGGGCAGGCCGTTCCTGTCCAGGCCGAGCGGGAAGAGAACGTTGTTTCCCGTCATCCTCCTGAACCTTGCGAACATGTCCATCAGGACGTAAGTGGTCGCCTGCCCTATGTGGACAGGGGTGTTCACGTACGGCGGAGGGGTGTCGATGGAATAAACGGGCCTTTTCGTCTTCCGGTCGAAGCCGTAAGGCCACTTCCTTTTCCATTTCTTGAGGACGCCGCTCTCGAATTCCCTTTCCCATCTCTTGCCCTGGAGTTTCGTCTTCATGAAAACAGAACCTTCCCCGTGATGATAAGCATAATTGTATTCATAATTGTATTAGATGTATTAAAAAATTAATAGCGGCGGGATCGGTTTGAGTCCGTCGCGTAATCCTTTTTTATTCACGCCCGGGCTATTATTATAATGAAACACAACCTCCAGGTAACGGCCATCCTTGTCCTGGCCTTTCTCGTAATCCAGTTCTTCGGCCTTTACGCGATCAGCGAGAACATGGTGGTTGCCGTATCCCCGGAGGGAAACGTGACCGTTGTGCACCAGGACACGGTTGTCGGAGAGAGGCCTCAGATTGAGGGGTGGGTGTCCCTCGCCTACATCATGTTCGGGATTCTCGTCGGCACGGCCCTCATTCTGGTTTTCGTGAGATTCGGCCAGTTCAGGCTGTGGAAAATGATGTATTTCATGGCGATATGGCTGGCGTCCTCGATAACCCTGGGCGTCTTCATCTCGGCGTTCGTGGCGCTGGCGGTGGCCTTCCTGATGGCGGTGTTTGAGATTTACAGGTCCAACATACTCATCCACAACATCAGCGAGCTCCTGATATACCCCGGGATAGCCATCCTCTTCGTCCCGCTGCTGAACGTGCAGTGGGTGGTGATTCTCCTTATCGCAATATCCGCGTACGACATGTTCGCCGTCTGGAAGTCTAAGCACATGGTCACCCTGGCGAAGTTCCAGGCCCAGAGCAGGGCGTTCGCGGGCCTTGTGATACCCTACACGAAGACCGGAAAGATTTCCGGCATGAAGGGTGAAATGCCCAAAGAAATCGGAGGGAAAGGCGGCAGAAGGGTGGCGATACTGGGAGGCGGTGACATAGCCTTCCCGCTGCTCTTCGCGGGCGTCGTGATGGACTGGCTGATAGTTTCCGTTGGGCTGGCCAAGGGTGCCGCGATGTTCCAGTCCTGG
>JAUXKD010000010.1 GCA_030624445.1 Candidatus Aenigmatarchaeota archaeon | reverse complement strand
TTTTTAAATAACGGAAAAAACCCGTTCTTATGACCAAAAAGATTATAGTGGGGATTTCCGGAAGCTCCGGCTCAGTCCTGGGGATAAAGGTGCTGGAAATGCTTAAAAAGGCTGGTGTGGAGACGCACCTCGTCATGACGGACGTGGCGAAAAAGGTGCTTGAGCAGGAAACGGATTTCAAGGCAGGCGATGTCGAGAAGCTCGCCGCCCATGTCCACAAGATAGACGACTTCTTCGCTCCCGTAGCCTCCGGCTCTTTCAAAACGGACGGTATGCTTGTCATCCCGTGCTCAATGAAAACCCTCGCGGGGATTGCGAACGGGTATTCCTCCAACCTGCTCCTGAGGGCCGCCGACGTCGTGCTCAAGGAAAAGAGGAAGCTTGTCCTCGTGACAAGGGAGATGCCGCTGAGCCTTATCCACATAAAGAACATGGAGAGGGTTGCGCTCGCCGGCGCCGTCGTCCTGCCGCCGATGCTTACCTTCTACTCCGGACAGAAGAGCGTGGACGATATGGTCAGCCATGTTGTCGGGAAGGCCCTGGACCAGTTCGGCATAGAAACCGGTTACAAAAGATGGGACTAGGCACCATTATCCCAGCTCGACAGGTATTTCTTCAATTACGTGCCTTCTTTCCATCCTGTGAGATAGTTCTCTTGCTCTTTTGTCAGCATGTCGATGTCAACGCCGAGAGACTTGAGCTTCGATCTGGCGACATCCAAATCGATTTCTTCAGGCACTTTATGGACCTTCGTTTCCAGTTCGTCGCTATTCTTCACTATGTGTTCCGCTGACAGTGCCTGCAGGGCGAATGAATTGTCCATCACCTCGCTGGGATGCCCTTCGGCGCAGGCCAGATTGACAAGCCGGCCTTCACCGAGAAGAAAAATCCTGTTCCCGTTCCCAAGCGTGATCTCTTCAACGCAGTCTTTTATTTTCCTGACCGATTTCGCTGTTTCCCTCAGGCCTTTGACATCGATTTCCACATCGAAGTGGCCCGCATTGGACAATATCGCTCCGGGTTTCATCGACCCGAAGTGTTTCTTGTTGATCACGTGCTTGCAACCGGTGACTGTAATGAACACATCCCCGATTCCCGCGGCCTTTTCCATCGACATCACTTCATGACCGTCATAATAGGCTTTCAAGGCGTTGACAGGATTCACTTCGGTTATGATTGTATGGGCGCCCATGGCCTTGGCCATCGTGGCCACTCCCTGGCCGCAGTGTCCATACCCGCCAATAACAACACTCTTGCCTGAAATAAGGATATTTGTCGACCTGATAATGGCATGCAGCGCGCTTTCTCCGGTCCCGTAAAAATTATCGAACATGTTTTTACACTGCGCGTCATTCACAGCGAACACCGGGTACTTCAGGACCCCGTCCTTTTCCATCGCCCTGAACCTTATCACCCCGGTGGTCGTCTCTTCCGTTCCCGCGATGATGTCTTTCAACAAGCCTTCTCTTTTCATGAGTATCCTTGTCACAAGGTCCCCGCCGTCGTCCATCGTGATGTGCGGCTTCGTGTCCAGGACCTTGTCCAGGCACCAGTAATAATCCTTGTTGTTGACGCCCCTCCACGCGTAGGTCTCGATGCCCTCCTTCGCCAGAGCGGATGCGATGTCATCCTGGGTTGAGAGAGGGTTCGACCCGCACAGGGCAACCTTCGCACCGCCGGCCTTAAGCGTCCTCATGAGGACGGCGGTCTCCTTTGTCACGTGCAGGCAGCAGGCGATCCGGATGTTTTCCAGGGGTTTTTCCTTCTTGAACCTTTCCCTGATGATAAGCAGAACTGGCATCCTGGATTCGGCCCACTCTATCTTGAGCTTCCCTTCGGCCGCAAGCTTCAAGTCCTTAACCTTGCTCATAAAAAACCCTCATCATCTTTTTTCTACTTCAATTGTTTTTCGTACGTATTTATAACTATACCAAAAACTTAAATCCTGACACCACAAGAATATCTCATGAAAGACCTGGTCCTGCTGAAGATAGGCGGCTCCATATGCACCGAGAAATCAACAGGAAAGTTCAGGGTGAAGACGAAGGTAGTGGGAAGGATCGCTGCCGAGATAATGGAGGCGCGAAAGCGGAAGGAGTTTCGCTTGCTGGTCGTAAACGGCGCTGGGCCCTTCGGACATGCCAATGTGGCCGAATACGACATAAACGACGGCCTCCGCACGGACCGGGATTTCGAGGGCTTCATCAAGACGGTTTCCGACTGCGGCCACCTGAACTCCGAAGTGAGCAGGATCATGAGGAAGAACGGCCTGCTCGCTCATCCGTATCCCACTTCCTCCGTGATGATCCAATCCAAGAAAAGGATAGTATTCTTCTGCACTGACGTGATAAAGAGGCTGTGGGACTCGAACGACCGCATCGTGCCGGTGATGAACGGAACGATGGTCCCGGACACCGAGCTCAAGGGGAGCGTCGTTGGCGGCGACGAAGTCATAGAGCATCTCGCCGGCAGGCTGCTGGCCAGGAAGATAATATTCGCGACCGATGTCGACGGGATATTCACCAGAGACCCGCGCAAATACAAGAGCGCGAAGCTCATAGACGTTGTCACAAAAGGCAATTTCGAACAGCTGAAGAAAGGCATAACCGGCTCTTCCGCCGTTGACGTCACCGGAGGCATGCTGGGAAAGGTGGAAAGACTGCTTTCCCTGGACGTCCCGGCGATGATAATAAACGGCAACGTGCCGGGCCGGGTGAGGGACGCCCTGCTCGGAAAGGCCGTTAAAGGAAGTAATATAAAACCCTGAAAATAATGGATTTAGTTATGAAAACGCAGAAAAGGAAGCTCGACCACCTTCATGCGTGCCTGGATAAGGACGTCGAGTTCGAGAAATCGAACGGCTTCGAGCGGTATGAACTGGTCCACAACGCGCTGCCGGAAATGGATATCGACGAGGTGGACATCTCGACCGAATTCCTTGGGATAGATTTTGAGGCGCCGATCCTGATAGAGTCCATGACCGGCGGAACAAGCGAGTCCGCCAAGATCAACAGGAACCTAGCAAAGGCGGCGCACGGGCTCGGGATTGGAATGGGCGTGGGTTCCCAGCGGGCCATGATAGAGAACCCGAAGCTCGCATCCACTTACACGGTGAAGGACATCGCGCCAGGCATCTTCCTCGCCGGGAACGTCGGGGCCTCCCAGCTCCAAGACCTGAGCTTCGGCCAAATACTGGACGCCCTGAAAAAAATAAAGGCCGACGCGCTTTTCGTGCACCTGAATGCGGCCCAGGAAATGGCCCAGGACGACGGCCACGACGCCTGGAACAACGTCCTCTCGTCAATAAACAAGCTGCAGTCCGAAATCAAAATACCCCTGATAATCAAGGAAGTGGGCTGCGGATTGTCTGGGGATGTCGCGAAAAGGCTCGAAGGGGCTGGCATTGACGCCATAGACGTCGCCGGAGCAGGCGGGACGAGCTGGGTGAAGGTCGATTCGCTTATAACCGGGAAGCCGATGGAGAACTTCTTTGAATGGGGGATACCGACGGCTCAGAGCCTCGAGGAATGCCTCGGGAGCGTGCATATCCCGGTCATAGCGTCCGGAGGAATCAGGAACGGGGTTGAAGCGGCCAAGGCGCTCGCGATGGGCGCGTCCCTTGTCGGTCTGGCTCTGCCTCTGCTGAAGCCGGCCACGAAATCCTCCAAGGCAGTCGAAACGGTGCTCAGGCAGATTATCCTGGAGCTCGAGATCGCAATGTTCCTTGTCGGCGCCAGGAACCTGAAGGAACTTAAAGGGAAGGCAGTCAGGATTTGATCATTTCGGTTTTAACCGAATAAAAAGACCCCTTTTATTAAAGGTTGGCCATAATTCTAATTATGAAATATCCAGTATTGGCCCTGTTGTTCCTGGCGCTTCTGCTCATCGGCAGTGCCGCCTTGATGACCGCTCCGCCGGGAACCGTACCAGGTGTAAGTGATAAAGGAATCAGGGCGTTCGCGTCCGAGCAGGAGTTCTCTTCCTACCTGCAGGAATCGGCCGCGCTTTCGGGCGCATATTACAGCTCTTTCGGCTCTTTAAGTCTCACAAATGGGGTACAGAGAGCCCTCTCTCAAGAGGCCGTTTCAGCCCCGACTGGCGATACCTCTGGAACTATAGGCGGCGAACCTTCCAGGGTTTCAGAAACCAATGTGCAGGTTTTCGGAATCGACGAGCCTGACATCGTCAAAACAGACGGCAAGCATATTTACTTTTCCTCAACGGGTTATTATGGAGGAATGACGCCCCCAATGGGAATCGTTAGCGATGAAATGATTCCTTACAGAGGGGAAACAAAGGTCTTGAACGGATTCCCGCCGGAGGACATGGATGTCGCGAGCAAGATAGACAAGACCGGGAATATGCTTCTCTATGGCAATTCACTGGTGATTTTCTCCGGGTACAGAATCTTCGGTTACGACGTTTCAGACCCGGACTCCCCTGAGGAATCCTGGCAGATCGAACTGAACGGAAGCGTTGCAGGCGCACGGCTTTATAACGGCAAGATATACCTGATCACGAGGGACAGTATCGATACTTACCGCCCGTGCCCGATTGTGCCCCTTACGAAAAACGGCGTTTCCGTGGTTGTGGAGTGTTCGAGGATCTACTACCCGGTAAATCCCATACAGGCCGATGTCACGTTCAATGCGATGGTCTTGGAACCGGCTTCCGGTGAAGTCGAAAAGGCCGTTTCATTCGTCGGCTCCGCCAGCTCCACGATAGTCTACATGTCGACCAATGCCATTTATGTCACCTACACTTATTCCGGGGACATCATCGAGATATTCTCTAACTTTTTCAAGGAGAACACGGACCTGATCCCTGCAAATGTCATCGAGAGATTGGACAAGCTGAGCGGTTACGACATAAGCACCCAGTCAAAGATGATAGAGTTGCAGATAATACTTCAAGAATACAGGAACTCCCTGAGCAGGGACGATAGGCTCAAGCTGGATAACGAACTTGGAAACAGGATGGGGAACTATACCATTAAGCACAAGAGGGATTTCATCAAGACCGGAATAGCGAAAATAGGGCTGGACCTCAATGTAATGGGTTCCGGCTCGGTTCCTGGCACGCTCCTCAACCAGTTCTCACTGGACGAGTACGAGAACCACCTGAGGGTCGCTGTGACCATCGGTGGGGGCTTCTGGGGAATGGGATGGTCCTCGTCCGCGGAAAGTGCCAACGACGTCTACGTCCTCGACGGCAACATGAACATAGTAGGCTCGGTCAAGGACCTCGGCTTGACCGAAAGGATATATTCAGTGAGGTTCCTGCAGGACAAGGGATACCTCGTGACCTTCAGGCAGGTGGACCCCTTCTACGTTCTGGATCTGTCAAGCCCAACCAACCCCGAACTCAAAGGGGAACTCAAGATACCCGGCTATTCATCCTACCTCCATCCGATAACGAAGGACAAGATTCTCGGTGTCGGGAAGGAAGGCTCGCAGGTGAAGATATCGCTCTTCGATGTATCATCGCCGGCCGACCCGAAAGAGAAAAGTAAGTACACCCTGAGCGAGTACTGGTCAGACGTACTCAACACGCATCACGCATTCCTGCTTGACGACAAACACAAGATCTTCTTCATGCCCGGGAGCAATGGAGGCTACGTGTTTTCGTATGAGAACGACGAGCTCACGCTGGTCAAGGCCGTCAGCGGCATAAGCGCCAAGAGGGCGATTTACATAGACGACTACCTGTACATCATCGGGGACAACAAGATAGCGGTCCTTGACGAAAATACCTGGGAAAAGATAAAAGAGCTCGATCTTTCCGCGTCCTAGAAGATACCGCAAATTCTCTGAAATCGGGTGATCAATCCCCTTTCAGGAGGGGCATAAAATTTAATACCCCGAATCAATGACTAACCATGAAGTTCCCGAAAATTGATGTCGTAAAATTCGTTGTAAAGTCCACTCTCCACAGGCGGGTCGCCAATTCCCAGGCGGAATTGAGAGAAATGGTGAATAAGGAGCTCAAAAAGGTCGACCCGGAGTACACGATTTCCGGCAGAAGGATGCGCATGATTGTCACTTCCATGCCTGAGGTCGGGATGAAGATTGATGTCAAGAAGGGAAAGATGTCGAAAAAATGCCCGTCGTGCGGCTCGGGCCTCAAAAAGGCCTGGACAAAGAACCTTCGTGGCAGGAAAATCCTTGAGAATCTCAAGTGCCATAAGTGCGGCTACAAGGGGCACGACGGCAAATGGCAGCCGGGAAAGTACGGATTCCGGCTCGATAAAAAGTCTTAAGTTCTTTTATTAAAAGGATCAGGA
This sequence comes from Candidatus Aenigmatarchaeota archaeon, assembly GCA_030624445.1. Lineage (GTDB taxonomy): Archaea > Aenigmatarchaeota > Aenigmatarchaeia > QMZP01 > JAFGSV01 > JAUXKD01. Next base: position 3,091 of record JAUXKD010000010.1, on the reverse strand, counting down.
ATCCGCAATCACTTTGATTCTAGGCTATCAAATATATTTGGAAAGGTGTAAATAGTTGTTATGGTTGATGAAATAAGGAAGGACATATTCGAAAGGTCCGTTATCGTGTCGGCCCTGAGATCCAAGAGACCCGGGGCATTCATCGACAAGAAGAGCAAGGAGAAAGCTTGCCCCTTCTGCCCGGGAAACGAAAGAAAAACTGAAAAGACCCTCCTGGCCATTCCGGACGAGAAGCACTGGAATGTCCGGGTATTCAAGAACAAGTTCCCTGTCCTCCACCAGAGGAACTTCAAACCCATAGTTGAGGATTTTTTCTCAAGATACACGCCCTGCGGAGCCCACGAAATCCTTATCGAAACAAGGAAGCACGACAGAGATTACTCGGACATGCGCACGGATGAGATATCCCTCATAATAGAGGCCCTCAAACAGCGATACGTGGAACTCATGAAAATCCCTGATGTCAACTACGTGACAATATTCAAGAACAAGGGAATCAGGGCCGGAGCCAGCCTGTCCCATCCGCACATGCAGATAATAGCGGCCCACCTCTTTCCTGATGTGATTTCGAGGGAGATGGGGGAGTCGGAGAGTTTCTTCAAGAAGGAAAAGAAGTGCGGCCAATGCCTGATGATGAAGAGCGAACTCAGGCTGAGAGAAAGGCTGGTGACGCACAACAAGGACTGGGTTGTCATCACCCCGTTCGTTTCCAAATGGCCCTATCAGGTAGCCATGCTGCCCAGAAGGCACTTTTCTGAAATATCCGAGATAAACGAAGAGGAAATCGCGAATCTGGCCAAAGTCATAAAAAAGACATTCCACGGCTACTCGAAGCTGTTTGACGATCCTCCCTACAACATCATGTATCACAACTTCCCGAAGTCGGATTTCTGGCACTTCCACATAAGCGTCTATCCCAGACTGGTCACGCACGCAGGCTTCGAATTCTTTGGTCTCAACGTGAACATAACCTCACCGGAACATGCGACAAGGGAACTCAGAAAAGTCGTGAAATGAGGCGACATTGATTTCTCTCGTTTCAGAATTCGTGTCCCAGCCCTTCCAGGACCTTCCTCATGACCATCGAATCCTTCTCCAGGGCCGGGGATTCGGATATTATGGTGATCTCCTCCAGGTCGCCCGCCAGAATCACCCTGGCCACTTCCCGGAAATCAGGCTGCCTGCTTTCCAGGGTCAGGTGCCTTCTCTCCCCCTTCTCCGTGAATTCAATGTTCGAGAAGTGGGTGTGGATCTTTCTGTATCCCGCGGACGTGACTTCGGACAAAATTCCCCTGAAATCCGCTTTTCCCTGGTGTTTCGCGTAAAGGTGCGCCCAGTCGATCACGGGGACGCAGCTCTTCAGCCTCTCGCAAACAGCAAGGATTTCGTCGACGGTGCCGAACTGGGACACCTTCCCGGTCGTTTCAAGGCCTAACTTCACGTTCCACCCCCTCCTTTCCAGAAGGGCGGACATCTCCCGGCAGGCCTTTTCGACCATCTCAAGCGCTTCCACTTTCATCAACGAGCCGTAGTATCCCGGATGGAAGACGACGACCCGCGCGCCCATGTGATGCGCCCTTTCGCAGGAATCCGTGATCCTTTTCTTGCTGTCCCCGGCCTTCTCCGGATTGCAGAGGTTTATGAAGTAGGGGGCGTGTACCGACAATTTTACGCCCAGTCTTCGGGCCGTTTTTCCAGCTTCACGGGCGAGGTCGTTTCCCATCTTGACCCCGCGGACGAACTCCACCTCCATCGCTTCCAGGGATAACTCGGAAACCCGCTCTATCCCGGACACCGTGCCGCTCTTCTTTGAAGTCGAAGGGATACCGGCGGGACCCAGAAAGATTTTCATGATGAATAATTTGGCGCCGGGGCAAAATATAAGAATCGGCCAGGCCTCAGCCCAAGAACTTGACCAGTATCTCCAGCGCCACTAAGAAAACGCAAACGGCAAGAACATACTCCGGCTTTATCTTTATGCCTCCCTTCGTCTGGTCGAAGTAGCGTATGAGGCCCGCAGATGACTGCGGCATGTAGCTCTTATCTTTCTTTGCCATTGAAGCACCTGTTTATAGTTGAATCCGTGTTTTTAAAAGATAGCGCGTGCCGGGAATAGCCCACTTTCTGTCACTCCCGCGCCTTTTACGGCGCACGGGAACGGTGGCATTTGTCTGAGCGCACTGGGGCCGGCGAATATGCCGGCTCATGGCTTGCACCCCGCGGCGTCCGCTATTTCACCCGGGCCCGCATCATCGCTCTTTCGGGTTTCATCGCTCACGACGGGACGGTTCATTTCTGTGTGGTCCGCAGACTTCTCAGCCTCTGCCCTTTCGGCAGCGCGTTTTCGAGGTGGACGGCATTGCATACTTATGCAGGCCGCCGGATACCTTTTCTGGGTGAGTGGAACTTCCTCACCAAAGCATTTTTCACTTTGGCGAAACCACCCTCCCGGCTCGCGCTGATATGCATATGCATAAAGGGTTTATAAATGTTATTCGCCTTCAAACGGCTGCATAAGGCTGTGCGGTGCTGTCAATCCTATAATCTGCCGATAGTCTGATCGTAACAGATTTTACCACCGTCTACAACTCACCAGCATATCGTTTTATTGATCCCTCCATCTTGATTCTATGTTTTTCCCTTTCACATGAGTATGCATTATCATGTAGTTTTCCAATTTCCTTATGCCCTTCTCTACATTCTATCGGGCTGCAGTAAAACCTCGAATCGTAGTATGAATTACCTATTTTCCCGGAAAACCCTTTCGGATCTTTGCATAGGCGATACCCTTCTTCCACCTTCGGCTGTTCCTCTATCCTCTGTATATCTTTCGAACAGGACCCAAGAAATAATGCGCCCATAATGAGCCACGCTTCAAGATTCCCAGGATATCTTCCCATTTGATTCACTTTTTGATTAGAACGGCTTAATGTGACTTTTGCTCCTTGAACTATTCGCTACCACAAGGGTTGTTCTCCGGGCAGTCTTCTATTATTTTATTCTGAAGGGCCGAATAACTATTAAGGAACCATTCATACCCTTCTGGACCTCCGATTCGATCAGGGTTTTTTTTGCATTCATTTGGTTCACA
>JAUXKD010000039.1 GCA_030624445.1 Candidatus Aenigmatarchaeota archaeon | reverse complement strand
TGCCTTGCCCCAGATAATCTATTTCCTGGCCACGGCCGACCCGCTCAACGCGTTCCTTCTGGGAATGCTTCCGATAATAGCCACGGCTCTCGTCTTCCTGCTCGTCATATTCATGCAGTCGCTTAAAGTGGAGATACCGCTGGCCTTTGGCGCCGTCCGGGGTTTCGGCAGGCGATGGCCCCTGCAGTTCCTTTACACCAGCGTCATCCCCGTCATTCTCATAGCGGCACTGCTCGCCAACGTCCAGCTGATGGGCCGGATCTCTGCCCAGCCCGTCGAACCGGACTCGTCCAGGCTATGCGGCATGCTGGGATGCTTCGAGAACAACAACCCGATTTCCGGGGCGGTATTCTACCTTCAGCCGCCAACCTCGGAAGCCTTGGCGGGCATGACCATATTCATGGGAATCTTCGCCCTCCTGGGGGCGCTGCTGGCCTCGTACCTGAAGTTGCCAGGATGGAAGGTAGCGATCGCGCTCATACCGCTGGGCGCGCTTGCGTGGCTCGGCCTGGTGCAGATGCTCGGGCTCACGGGCATGATAGTCACACTGACGGACATAACAAGGGTGTTCGTTTACATGGGCTTCATGGTGGGAGGCGCCATGCTGTTTTCCGTATTCTGGATAACCACGTCGGGTATGGATGCCGGAAGCGTGGCGGAACAGATACATTCCACAGGCATGCAGATACCGGGGTACAGGAGGGACATAAGGATCATCGAGAGGGTACTTTCGCGCTATATACCGGGGCTGGCGGTCCTGGGCGGCGCGTCCATAGGGATACTCGCGTCCTTCGCGGATTTCACGGGCGCGATCGGGAGCGGTACGGGGCTTCTCCTGGCAACTATGATATCGTACCAGCTTTACCAGGAGATAACTACGCAGCACCTTGAAGACATGCCCCCGGTGGTTAGAAGGTTTATAGGGAAGTGATGAAATATGAACATACTGATAACGGGCGTTCAGAACATCGTGAAGGAATCGGTGGCCAAGCTGGCACTGGAACGGATGGGCAGGAAGTCGAAGACCAGAATACTGAGCTTCAGCGATTTCGTGTCCGAGAAAGGCACGGACGAGCTGCACATGCTGAAGGACGCCCAGAAGAGGCTGACGGATAAGATACAGATGAAGCTGCTCGACTCCAGCGCGCAGCATACCATCATAAACGGGTACTGCACGGTCCGCACGGGTCTGGGGTACGTCCCCGTGATCACCAGGGAAAGCATGGGCATATTCAATCCGGACTTCATAGTGCACATCGAGACCGACCCGCTCGCCCCCTCCGGGAAGATCAAAGACACCGAAGGCTTCCGGGAGCACCAGTCCGTGGAAAGGGCCTTCGCCATTATCCTTGCGTGCGAGTCCGGTGCGGGAATCCGGATTATCAAATCAGGCGTCGAAGGCGCCAGAAAAGGGTCGGAAGAGCTCTTCGCCCTGCTGAAGAAATTGATGGTGCTGAAATGATACTGACGCCGTTCCTGAACGTGACCCTTCTCTCTCTGGGACTTTCCTTAACCATATCGTTCATCTACAGGGTCCTTACGAACCCCGACACCGTACGTAAGGCCAAGGAGGACATGAAATTCTACAAGGTGAAGATGTCCGAGGCCCAGAAGGCCGGTGATAAGGCGAAGGCAAACCAGCACGCGTCCGAGATGCTCAAGGCCAGCCAGCTCCAGTTCAAGCTCAGCATGAAACCCATGATGGCTACGATGTTCCTTTTCCTTATGATACTCGGGTGGCTGAACACCAGCTTCGGCGGCGTAAGCGCGGATTTCGGCAACGACCCTGACGCCAGGTTCATTTACGACGGCGCCGATCACAAGCTGCGATACGAGAAGGCCGATCCTGCCAACGGGATAGCCATGAAGGTCGGCATCGATCTGAACGACGACGGGCAGTTCTCCCAGGATGAAATATTCGACGAGAACGCCGTGTTCCCGTACAAGGGGGTCTTCTGGCAGGTCGGACCCGTCATGGAAGGGTTCTTCGTGTTCGCGAGCCCGAAGGAGGACACCGTGCAATTCAGCATGCTCGTGGTGAAACTCCCGGTCGCGCTGCCATTCATCGGCAGCTACCTCACGTGGTTCTGGTGGTACATATTCGTGAGCATACCGTCGACGATAGTGTTCAGGAAAATGCTGGGCGTGGAATGAGCAGACTTTTAAATGCAGGACGACGTAAATTAATAAAAAGATTTTGTCGCAACTGATAATCTCGGTGATTCAATGCCAAGGCCTGCACAACGTTCAAGGAGTTTCATTAAGAAGAGGGTGAACACGCCCGGAGGAAGGGCCGTGATCCACTACGTAAAGAAGAAACCGAGCCCGGCGAGGTGCGGGTCATGCAGGAAACCCCTGCACGGCGTGCCCAGCGATCTTCCGGCCGGGATCAAGAAGCTTACGAAAACCGGCAGGAGGCCGGACAGGCCGTACGGCGGGAACCTGTGCCCTCCGTGCACGAGGGACGTAGTCAAGAGGAAAAACATTGAGAGGTGGGAGAATGCTTAACGTTGGAAGGATATGCGTGAAAACGGCCGGCAGGGAGGCCGGGAAGTTCTGCGTGATAGTTGATGTTCTTGAAGACGGCTTCGTGCTCGTGACTGGCCCGAAAGTCGTGACGAGCGTGAAAAGAAGGAAATGCAACGTGGATCACCTCGAGCCTACGCCCGAGGTCATCAAGATAGACAAGAACGCCAGCGACGACGCGGTCATGGGGGCGTACAAGAAGAACGACGTTTTCGGCAAGATGAAGGTGGAGCAGCCTACAGCTAAGGACATCGAGAGTGCCAAGGAGTCCGAGAGGAAGAGGCTCGCGATGAAGAAGGAAGAGCCGAAGGCGAAGCCTGCCGAGAAGAAGCCCGAGGCGAAGGTTGAGAAAAAGGAAGAGAAGAAAGAGCCTCACAAAGAGAAGAAGACTGAAAAGAAGGAAGCCGAAAAGAAGAAGCCTGAAAAGAAACCGGCCAAAAAGCCTGCGTCCAAGAAGTCTGCCAAAGCAAAGGGCAAAAAGAAGTAAGTTTTCTGTTTCCTTGAGGCTTCTTGCAATGAGGAAAAAGAAATTCCTTGTTTTTATTTCAGAATATATCCAGGTTAAACCGCAGAATCACAGGCTTCTTGAAGCGCGGAGGACTTCCAAATCCCCGACGCCGTCGATGCTCCGGATTTTCTCCTCGAGCTCGTCCTGCTTACCGCCGCCCGAGTCGGGTATCAAGGTCGTGAATATCAGGGCACTGATCCCGAATCCTATGGGCTCTTCCTCGAGCCTTTTCGGCTCCAGCTTCTTCAGCCCTTCCTTGACGGCCTCAAGTTTTTCCGGCCCGTTCGGAAGAACCTTTATAACCAGTATGACGTCACCCATGCTCTCACGGCCCCTCGAACTTGCATTTCTGGCATTTGTATTTGACCGTCAGCTTCCTGCACTTCTCGCAGCGGATTATCTCCTCTTCTCCGCATGCGGGGCAGGGAAACCTGACCCAGTAGTTCTCTGTCTCTACCTTTTTTTTACACGAAACGCATTTCATTACCATGCTGGTCCCCCATACTGATTTAAGTTAATTTGTCCGTGAAGTATATAAATATTCCCGGGAGATTCTCCTTTCTCCTGGTGAATGTGAACGAGCCCGCCGGGAATTCCGCCCTTCCGCAAATTTGAGCGGAAGCGATTCGAACCCGGGATCTCTGGATCCGCAATCCAACGCTCTATCCAAGCTGAGCCACGGGCCCACTCAGTACTTCCTTATAGCCTCGATTTCCTCCGCACTCAGGTCAAACCCATCTGCAATCCCCGTCCCTTTTTTCAGCATCAATTTCATCAGCGGGATGTACTCCATTTTCGCGACCCTCGCCGGGCAGTGCAGGTGTTCGCCAAGCTTCCTGCACAGGGATTTGGTCATAGCCCTCTTGTGCTTCGTCCGTCCGAGCATCAAAAACCTGTCGGGAGGCCTGAAAGGGACGAACCCGTGACGCTCGTCCTTGAACAGGGAAATCCCTGACATCATGTCGATCATGTAGGCCTTGAACCTCCAGTTCTGCTGCTTCAATACGATGGACCTGAAGAGATCGGCCTTGGATAGGAGGTCGTAGCCGCTGGCCAATGAATCGGCAGACTTGTACACCTTTACAAGGTTGGACTCCAGCCACCAGAAGACTTCGTCAGGATCCTTGTCGACCTCCCTTATGACCTTCCTGGAAGCATTGATCGAACCAGAAAAGAATATCGTGGGCAGGATGTCGAACATCGCCCTCTGCCTCTCCCTGAAACCCAGGCTCTCGAGGTCTTTCTCGGTGACTGAGTCTTTCCCGGCCAGAAGCAGCTGCAGGTCCAGTATCGCGGAACGGATGTCCCCGGAGGCCCATCTCGCAAGGTTTTTCAGGGTCTCTCCCTCTGCCTTTACGCCCTCCTTTTCAGCGATGTCATGCAGCCTTTTCGCTATGCTCGGGTACGGTATGCTGTTGAATTTCACCATCTCGCAGTAACCTCTCAGGTTCCTCAGCTTGGGATGCCAGGGGTCGTTTGCGACAATGATTATGGGAAACTTCGATTTCTTTAATACATTGATTATGCCGGTCTCCGCGCCCCTCTCCCTCCCGCTTATACCGTCCGCTTCGTCTATGAGGATTATCTTGCCCTTGTGGAAGAGGGTTTTCTGAAGCGAGCTCTGCCCCAGCAGGGCTTCCAGTTCCTTCCCGCTCCTCGAATCGCTCGCGTTGATCTGCACGAGGGCCCAGTCCCTTTCCTTTGCCACGATTTCCGCCAGCAGCGTCTTGCCAACGCCCGGGGAGCCGTGAAACATTAGGCCCCGTCCGGGCTTCCAGTTATCGAGAAAGATCGTGGTCTCCAGTATGGCCTTCTTCTGCCCGACCATGTCCTCGCACCTTCTGGGCTTGTACTTCTCGGTCCACAACTGCATATGACCACACAATAGAATAGAAATCCCAGTTATTAATATTGGAAATACCCGTGTGCAGTATTAATGTAATTCCCAACAAGCTTGCCTGCTGAACCAGCAACGGTATTGGGTATTTAAATTTTCTGCCTTAGCTATAACATAATCATATTGAAATTCACAGGTTGTTTTTAATGAAGGACAGAATCTACGGCCTCGAAACGGAATTCGGGAAATACAGAACAACCCCGGATGAATCTGGAATATGCAGGACTGATAATGATTTTGTGCTTAAGAAGGAAATTAAAGAAAGATTCCCAGGAGGTTTCCTAGAACAGGGAGGCCTAATATATGTATGTGGATCACACCCAGAATATGCAACCCCCGAATGTCGAAGCCCCATCGACCTTGTAGTTTACGATAAAGCTGGCGAACGGAAGTTGGCAGAGGTATCGGGATTCAGATTCTTCAAGAACAACACCGACAACAGGGAGAAAGGTGCTACCACCTTCGGATGCCATGAGAACTATTCAGTCGATATAGACGTCGAAGAACCTAAACTGATGGAACTCATTCCATTCCTCGTGACAAGGCAGATATTCGCTGGTTCCGGAAAGGTTCTGAAAGGAGATTATCAAATATCTCAGAGATCTGATTTCATTAATAGTGACATAGGTTATTTAAAACCTGATACAGAAGAACCCGAAAGACCCGTGATTGCCCTGAAAAACGAAAACAAGCATTACACCTCAAAATACAGGCGGCTCCACGTGATTCTTGGGGACTCGAACATGTCAGAGATCGCGACATTGCTTAAAACAGGTACGACAGGTCTTGTCCTGGACCTCCTGGAAGGAGACGATATGCCCTGCATCAAATTAACAGAACCTATTAAAGCCATGCAACATATATCCAGAGATCAGT
>JAUXKD010000063.1 GCA_030624445.1 Candidatus Aenigmatarchaeota archaeon | reverse complement strand
TCTTCTTCAGAGCCTCTTTCTGCATCTTGCATATCTTCTCGCACGCGTCTTTGGATATTTTCAGCAGCTGCTTCACGTCTTCCTTGGTCAGGTCGCCATCCATCTGCATGAGGGTTATCTTCCCTTCCCTCGGCATGAATGCTACGGGCAGGTCACAGTCGCTTGCGTCTTCCTCTTTTCCCGCCAGGGCGACCACGTATTTTCCGTCTATCTTTCCCGATGCCACTGACACGACCAGGTCCCTCATCGGGACCCCGGCATCCGCAAGGGCAACTGAGGCCGCATTTATGCCGGCCGTCCGTGTGCCGGCGTCTGCCTGAATGATGTCTATGAAAACATCTATCGCGGCTTTCGGGAATTCCTCCATGAATATCGCCGGTTCAAGGGCGTTCTTTATGACCATGGAAATCTCCTTTCCCCTCCTTGACATCCCGGGTCTCACCCTTTCATCCGTGGAAAAGGGGATCATCATGTATCTGCATTGCAGGGAAGCCCTGTCGAATTCCTGCAGCCTCCTTGGGAACTTCTCCCTGGGGCCGAATACACCGGCGACAGCTACGGTCCTTCCCATCTTGACCATGGCCGAACCGGTGGCATTCTCCAGGACGCCGGCCGTTATCTCCATGGGTCTCAGGTCTTCCGGTTTTCTTCCGTCACTTCTTTTCATTTACAACACCTCTCTCAAGTATCTTTTCAACCTCGTTGGTAAGCCCCTCGATGTGGGACTTTTCCTCTATCATTCTTATAACATCTATTACGAATGATTCTTTTTCCCCTTCCATCCAGACCGTTCCGTTTTGACCCACAACGACCCTGGTATCGGTCTTCCTCTTTATGAGATCTATCATGGAGCCGCTTTTTCCAATGATTCTTGGAACCTTTGCAGGGTTCACGCTGATCACCCGTCCTCCGCTGAACTTCCTGCATATCCTGTCGTACATGGATATGTGGACGGACATGGTGGACGATACCATGTTTATCTTGCCGTATATAAAGTCGCCCATTTCGTAGATCTTCGATATATCGGTCCTGGACGGGTCTATATATCCCCGTACACCGGAAAGTGGTAGATACGCCTGGTAGGGGGCTTTGACGCCGATCACCCATCCGTTGTGTTGAATATCGGTAACCTCTCCGATTATCATGTCCCCCATGCTCGGCATGTAAATGCCGTTGAGCGGTATTACGGAGAGTACCCTTCCCTCTATGCTGACAATACCGGTCTTTTTTACGTATATGCCGTTCCCGTCCCTGAAACAGTTCCTGCCAGGGAGGAATTCCATGCTTTCGACCAACTTGTCTCCAGGTACTACGAAATCTCTCGCGTTTTTCAGTAACTTATCCATACATCTCACCTAATCCTTATATCTTATGACCGTTAACTATTTTAACTTCGACCTTTCCGGACGTTAGCTTATTGAGGCTATCGTATATGTCCGCCTGCATCCCGGCGGGTATCTCAATAACTGCCATCCATGCGTCGCTCTTCCACTCCTCGCTTTTCACGGGCGCTATTTTCCTGATATTCGAGCTCGCCTTGCCGGCGTACTCGATCGGGACCCTGATGGCGATCTCAATTCTCTCAAGGGATATGGGAATTACAGCCTGTATCTTGGACAGGACGTCGTTCACCTGTTCGTTCGCCGGCTTGAAAGGGTCGACGTTGACCTTTGCCTGCTCCATGGCGTTCATTATCCTGTTGGGGGGATGGGGAAGCTTTGTTTTGGGGTCCATGCCCTGCTTGGATATGATGTTCGCTATCTGCAGCCTCTTTTCGGCCACAAAGCGCCTTCTCTGCTCCGTTGTAAGCTGCAGATTGCCGTGTTTTATTATGCTCGAAGCGACCGTGGATATGTCTGTTGTGTGAAAAACCTTTTTCAGGTCATCTTCCGCGGCCCTTTCCCCCTTTCTCGCGTCGCTGAATATTTCACGGGAGGCCAGAGTGTCTTCGATGCTTACATTCTCCCCTTTGCTGAATCGCAGTGCAAGGTCCGGGTCGACCAGTATTTCAAATGAATGCCCGTCCCTCGAAAGCCTCGCTATAGTGGCATCTTCCACAGAAATCATGATATTCACCAGTTTATTTGAAGAAATACCTACATGTTATTCTTGATGTCTTCAGGTCCGAGTCTCGTGAAGCCGTCCTTCCTTATCACGGCTATTTCTATGTTCACATTTCCGCCTTCACGTCCTCCTGCCCGCAGTGCCTTGAGAATGAGCTTCCCTCCCGTTGGGACGTCCATGCCCTCTTTGTAATCTCTCTGCAGGATTTTCCTGGCCTTCTCGGCACCCCTTCCTATCGCCTGGGCCTTCCATTCTATCATGGTACCCGAGGGGTCCGTTTCGTACAGGAATACTTCATCGTTTACGCCGCCGATAAGCAGACCCACGCCGTACGGTCTCACGCCGGCATACTGGGTCACCATGTGCTTCCTGTCGCATATGTTTTTCGTGATAGAAGTCACGGAAATCGGTTCCCCGTAAGTGATCCTGTTTATCTGTGCCCTGACCCTGCTGAATTCCACAAGGTCCCTCGCATCGCTCAACAGCCCGGAACTTACAAGGCCAATGTGGGAATCTATTTCGTATATTTTCTTGTAGGTTTCAGAGACACCGAGAGGTGCGGTTATTTTGGTCGCACCCAGGACAACAGCATCCTTAAGTTTTATCCCTATGGATATAGATCCTCTCTTAACGGCTTCCCTGGCATACTCCACCTGCAGAAGTCTTCCGTCAGGTGAGAAGACCACGATGGTCCTGTCGTATGCCATGTAGTTAGCGCCTGAAGGTATCGCTTGCATAAAGCCTCCTTTTATTGATCATAATGAATATAAGCTGGATATAGCTGGTGAATTTTCTATATTCCTTTAGATTAATTAATATAAAAAGGTTATGTTTATATAGTTTCTTTATCTTATCCGGTCCTTTGCTCTCCTTTTCCAGTAGTTTTTTATTTCTTTTAAATCATTTCTATGTATGGAAGACGGTAAAAAGGAAAAGATTATCGTTATTTGTGTGGACAGGGATAATGATATCGGGGAGAAGGCCGGGACGGATGCTCCGGTCATCGGCAGGGAAGATGTTATCGAAGCCGCAACCAAGCTGGGACTGAAAGACCCGGGGGATACGGACTTCAACAGCATGTTCGAAGCCGTCAGGGTCTACGATGAACTGAAGAAACAAAACGATACGGGGATTGCGGTGCTCGCCGGCGACAAGGATGTCGGCATAAAATCCGACAGGAAAATATCTGAGCAGCTGGAAAGCGTGCTCAAGCGTTTCCGGGCGAATTTTGTGGTGCTGGTATCGGACGGGGGCGAAGACGAGCAGGTTATTCCCTTGATACAGTCGCGAATCCCCATACTCTCGGTGAAGAAGCTGGTTGTAAAACAGTCGATTCAGCTGGAGTCGACCTACTTCAAGCTCAAGGATTTCATAAACGAATCGCTTGAAAATCCCAGAATGTCCAGGCTCGTTTTCGGTCTTCCGGCGCTGGCCTTCCTGCTAATCGCAATTTTCGGTGCCGAGGGATGGAGGGCCGTGCTGGGGATTTTTGGCGCTTACCTCGTCATAAAAGGTTTCAGGCTCGAGGGTTATTTCACCGGGGCTGCCGAAGAACTCAAGGATTCGTTCACGAGAAAAAGGCTCGCCTTTTTCATGTACATGCTTTCAATAATATTTGCCACGCTTGCCGCATTCAGGGGATACACATCAATGATAGACTGGTTTATCGTGGGCCTGTTCGAGACGGCGGCATCCTTCATTTCAGCGTCGGTGTATTACTTCTGGCTTGCGGGTGCAATGCTGTGGATAGGGAAGAGTGTAGGCTCCAAGAAAAGGTCAGGAAGAAGAATGGTCTCGATACCGGTTTTCGGTTTCGCCGTAACCATGGTGCTTCACCAGGGGGCGAACCTTATACTTCAGCCAGAGATGCCGGTTTACAACTTCATTCTCACCATCATAGCAGGTTTTGCGCTGCTTTTCGCGGCCGTTTACATAGAGAAAAAGTAGAGAGCCGCAGCAACAGATGTTTATTTTAGATTTATCCGGCCCAAAATTTAAAAAATAAAAGTGGGGTCGATGGGAGTTTCTTAAGCTCTTTACATTCTATGGCGTGGTGACGTATCGTAACCGCCGTTTTCCGGGTAAAGGGCCCATTTCGAACCCATGTGAGCGGGTTTCTTTCTATCATCTGGGAATCAAAAAACCCCTCTGATCTCCAGGCATGAAGACTGGAGCCCGCCAGGATAGCCAAACTACCTCACGACCCCTGGAAATAAGATATCTATAGGAAATAAATATAAATTGTTTCTGGATTATTTTTCTGTCTGAAGGCCTTTGATTTCCCTGTACTTCACCCTTTTCTT
>JAUXKD010000088.1 GCA_030624445.1 Candidatus Aenigmatarchaeota archaeon | reverse complement strand
TCCCGTGCTGACATTCAAAGTAACCTCCGTGGCACCCTGAACTCCAGCCAACGAGAATGGCGCTTCTGTCACCCAGAACTCACCAGGTGTGGCGTCGTATAGCTGTATTTGTGTTTTGTGTGCGCTGTAAAGTGGCACTGCTTCTCCCGCAACTCCGCCAGTCTGGTTGACTCTTATGACTTCTGAGACCATCTCCACGTCGAAGTTGTACTTCTGTCCGCCCAAGTAGAAGAACTTGGTGGTCGTTGATGCGTCGAATGTCGTACCAGAACACACGTCTTTGATTTTTATCACGTTGTTGGTGTTGTCAGTGCTGGTGTACTGCAGTATGTAGGAGTCGTATCCCCTGTTTACCAGGAAGAAATCCTTCTCCGATATGTTACCCGATTCATTGAAGTCGCTGAGTGGGTTTGCACCTGCAGGGTTGAGTACTCGTATGTTGTAGCTACCGTCACCCCATTCGTCGTCAGTGGTGTAGTACGTGTTCATTGAACATTTATCGCCTGCCTTGTTTGTGAAAGCAAGCTTCACTTTCGTGCTACTGGATTTCGATATTTCAATGACGTCCTTGCTGCTAGCCGTAAGGTCCGGGAATATCCCGCCGTAGGCTATCTTGAAGGCTTCGAAGATTCCGTCTCCCATAGCATCTCCTGCTTTCAGATACGCATCTTCATCAGGAGTGTATGTTATCTGGATCTCGTATATCTTTGCTTCGTCCTCGCTGTCACTGGCGACGTAAGAAGTCAACTGGCTGAAGGTCACCGTTGCACCATCAACAGTTGTTTCACCCTTTACTATCTCGTTGTTTGATGCGTCAAGGGTCAACTTCTCAGATCCTATGAAGAGTTGCACTGCGCCGCTTTCCGCCGGGAACTTGAACGCCCTGATTGACTTTATGTATACATTCAGGTCTCCCTTGGTAACGTAGTTGTTGTCAGTTGTGTCGACATCAAAGGCTTCGCCGTTGATGTCAATCGTTGCTGAATCACCGGCAGTGTTGATACCCACTATCGTGATGACATAATCGCTGCCACCAACAGTGACTGTCGTCGAACTACCTGCAGCTACCGTTTCTGTCTGGCCAGCTGCGTAAAGCACCATCGATATGTTTGTCAGATCTGAGTCCTGGCCCGCGAATACATAGCTCTTTCCAAGAAGCGATATCTCCTTGCTTTCTATGTACTGCGTATCAAGACCGCTCTGGAATACAACCTTGTATGTGTACGCTACGGTCGAGGTGTCGAATTTCAGGTTCAAAGCTGCCTCTTCCCATTCGGATTCCTTGGTCCATGAGACGGCTTGTCCTCCCATGGTAAGGTATTCCGAATAGTCCACATCTGTTATGGTTTTGTGGTCGACTCTTCCACCACTAAGAACCACCGGCAGGTCGTCCTTCGTTAAGTCGGGCTTCCTGTTGGGATCGCTTAGCGCTGTTCCTACGTACATTTTGTAAACCTCTCCCTCGATAAGGGCACCATTTGTAACTGACATGCTTCCTTGCGCACCAGGAATGGTTACGTCCTTCGTAGCCTGTCCTGCCAGCGCAACACCGATGTCAGCACCTGCCAGCGTGTCTTCCGCGGCAGCGTTGCCTCCTATCACTATGTAGGGAGATGTCATTGTGTTACCAGTCACTTGTACGAAATCTCCTAGTGTTACTGCTCCTGCTCCAAGAGCCAAAGTAGCTCCTGCGGTTATTGCCGTTAAACCTCCTGCAATCGCTCTTTTGATTTTCATTTAAATTCCTCCTATATTTCACTTCAGCTTGCTTGCTACTCTCGCGAGTAACAAGGCCAAGCAACGGATAATAGTAAGGTAGCCCCCATATATAAAGGTTCGTCGAAACAGTTGCAGCGACCCTTGTCGGTTTATGTGAAAATGCTTTATTTTTAAAACGGAGTCTTTAAAATGCTTATAATTGTTCCAAAACGATTATTATAGATTTTTAAACGAAAAGAAGGGTTTTAATCTATTTTATCTTTTACACCTATCGAAAATGCGTTTTCACTGACACGATGTGTGTTACGGGAACAAATGCCTGAAAAGGACACGAAAAGCCCAGTGAAAGGCCCTTGTGCCGGCTAGGTAAAACAGCACCAGCAATACAGACATCGCGATCACAACGCAAAGTAGCGGCTTTTCCGATCACGGCAAAACCAAGGAGCACGGTTCCCCCCATGATAGAAAAAAACAATTTTCTATATAAAAACGTTTTATAGTAATATAAACATGAAATTCGAGCTCCATTGCCATTCATGGTATTCGAAAGGCGGGACGGTGCCGTGGGAGGGGCTTGTCCCACCCCGGGAGATCGTGAAAGTACTGAAAAGGAAAGGGTTCGGCGGATTGGCGCTCACGGACCATGACACCACGGCCGGATGGAAGGACGTCATGAGCGAAGCGAAAAAACAGGGAATGGTTTTCATCCCGGGCGTTGAGATTTCCACGAAGTCCGGTCACATGATCGCACTGGGAATAGACAAGTTCATAAAAAGTGGGCTATCACTGGAGGAAACTCTGGACCTCGTCCACAAACAGGGCGGCATAGCAGTTGCGCCCCACCCCTTCGACGTCAGGGAAGAGGGGCTGGGAAGAGAGTTCGTCAAGGCGGACGCCGCCGAGATTTTCAACTCCCTTAACATCAGCAGGATGGAAAACAGGGTAGCGGAAAGGGAAGTGAGAAAGATAGGAATGCCGGCCGTTGGCGGCTCGGACGCGCACAGCCTGGAAATGCTGGGAGCCGCTGTAAATTTCATAAACGGGCACGACGTTGACTCGGCTCTCGAGGAGATAAGGAAGGGGAGGGTGAGAATTGAGCGCAACTACATACCGGTTCCCGTGGTTGTTTCATGGGCAAGGAAAAGGATGGAGAAATCTTATGATGATATAGAAAAGCATATCAAAGCGAATTACTCGGCGCCCAAGGCCGCCTTGTCCAGATTCATGCTGAAAAGGTTTGTGAACTCCGAGTCAAGGGCGTGGGACGTCCTTGGATATTTCGCGGTAAGCGTTTCCATCGCATACAGTTTTCTGAGACTTACGATAGGTTATAGAACCTGAGCGGAAAGTTCATTTCATCATCACGACGAATCTCAGTATGATGATTATGATGACACCGGTGGCCAGTATGGTTATCATTATGATCTGCGTCCATGGCCCCTGTGCTTCCGTTTCCCCGCTTGCAACAATGCCTCCGGTGGGTATGGATATGTTCATGGTTATGTTGTTGCCTTCGGTTCCAGTGGGAGTATAACCGTCTGCCGTCTCGTTACCGAACGCGAAACCGGACATGACATAAACTCCGAATTCCAGGCTGTCCTGCTCATTGTCCGCCATAGCTTTCACGGTGGCGTAATATTTTCCTGGCTGGATGTTGTACTGGGG
>JAUXKD010000019.1 GCA_030624445.1 Candidatus Aenigmatarchaeota archaeon | reverse complement strand
GCTCTGGCCGGGGCATCCTGGACATTCATCTCCGGATACTGGTCAGGGATGACAGACAAGCAGATAGAAGTGGTAGACTCTTTCTGCATAGCGACGGGAGAAGGAAAGATCCTAATAAAGAACATCGGCTCTTCCCCCATAACCACGGACGAGATAACGGTCATGGACAAGAAAACAGGTACAGACCTCTCCGATGAAATCACCTGGTCCGGCGACATCGCAGAATCCGGCCTCGTCCTCGAGCTCAAGTTCGACGAAGGCACGGGCACCGCAGCCAGGGACACGAGCGGCAATAACAACACCGGCGTTTTCAACGGAGAAACATTCAACGACGGCACCATTTATAACGGAGCGACCTTGGTGAATGGTAAATTCGGGAAAGCATTAAGATTTGATGGTATTGATGATTATGTGAATATAGGCAATCCGGCAGATGGAAGTCTGGATATGGGAACAAGGGATTTCAGCTATACTTTTTGGATCAATACAATAAACACCACAATTGCTGGGCTTGTAGGTAAGGGAACTTGGGGCTATGATTCTTGGGGTAGCTGGTATCGCGATTTTGGTTCTGGTGTTTTAAGAGTGAGAGGAGAATTCAAAGTAGAAAATCCTCCAGGTATCCTTATAACTGTAGATTCAGCTCAAATTAATGACGGAAAATGGCATCACATTGCAGTGATTCATGACCGCGACGGCAATATGGAAATGTTTACTGATGGAATACAAACAGGCGTCAGTGATTTGTCGTCCCTATCATCTTACAATATAGACAATTCCGTACCTTTTAGAATAACAAGCAATGCAGCTGGCTACTTCAACGGAACCATAGACGAAGTCCGCATCTATAATCGTACTTTAACTCAAGAAGAAATTAAGGAAGATATGAACTCTGCATTTCCGATCTACAGAAATGTTGCTTCTTGGAGATTTGACGATGTTTCTGGAAACACGGCTCCGGACTCGCACATCTGGGTAAAGGGAATGAATGGCGCCGCAATAAGCTTCGATGGAGTTGATGATTTTATCGAGACGATTGATGATATCGACTTTGGTGCTGAAAGAAGTGTAGAGGCGTGGGTAAAATATTATTCGATGCCGATTACTAATGCGAATATATTTTATTCTAACACTGGCCCTGGAGGAAATAAGGGAGTTGTTTTGAGACTCACAAATGGTGCTTGGGTAGGCTGGACTTTATTTATACACGGTATGAACGATGTCACAGCAGATTGGCCCGCATACGATGTTCTGGGAACAACAGATTTATGGAATTATAATGGGAGTTGGATGCACGTTGCATTCGTAACGAACAAAACTGATTTCGTAACGAACTTGACTGATTATAGATTATATCTAAATGGTCAACTGGACGGTCAGGATGAAAATATTACACTAGATTTTTCAGCGCGTGGTTATATTTCAACAATAAGTTGGCCTTTGAACGGCACCGTTGACAGTCTGAAAGTATACAATAGAGCCCTTGACGAGGCGGAGATAAAGGCTTTCGCTACAAATTCGGTTGCCGTTCCTCCGGGACAAACAACAACTCTCACACATACCTGCAATGTGGGTAACAGATGCGACTACATGCTCATCTTCGGCAGCATGTCCAAGACGGCGACCGTGGTCTGTTGAAACCGGCTAATCTTATACATCTTCCTGAATAATATCGTCGACGGTCGTACAACAGCCGATAGGTATTTAATTGGGGGAGTGTCCAATTTATTTATCCGCAGATTATAGATTATTATGACAGAGGAAAAGCAGACTGTCGAGATAAGGATTCATGGGAGGGGAGGGCAGGGCGCCAAGTCCGCGTCCCAGCTTATTGTCGAAGCCGCGATGGACCAGAAAAAACAGGTTCAGGCATTCCCGGAGTACGGCCCCGAAAGGTCGGGTGCCCCGATGGTGACCTACGCGAGGATTTCCGACAGGCCGATAACCACGCACGAACCCGTTCTCAGGCCCGACATAGTGATGGTCATCGACCCCACACTGATAGGCCAGGTCGACGTTACTGAAGGGCTGTCCAGAAAAGGCGTTCTCATAGTCAACTCAAAAGATGACCCGGGAAAGGTGAAGAAAGAGACGGGTTTTAACGGGAGGGCGTATACGGTCGACGCCACGGGCATATCCATAGACCTGCTCGGGAAAAACCTGCCCAATACACCCATGCTCGGGGCCCTGGTAAAGGTGACGGGCGTCATAAAGATGAAATTCCTGCTGAAGAAGGTCGAGGCCATGTTCTTGAATAAGATCGGAAAGGAGAAGACAAAGGCCAACACGGACGCGATAAACGACGCCTATAAGGGGGTAAAGGGATGACGGAATTTCCAAGCAAGGAGCAGCTGAAAAAGGAATGCGGATGGAAAGAGATCCCAAAGGCGGGCGTAATAACGAGGGCGGCATCCGCCCTGGAAAACAAGACCGGATCCTGGAGGGCCTTCAGGCCGGTTGTAGACGAAAAAAAGTGCATCGACTGCGCTTTCTGCGTCGCCTTCTGCCCCGACAACGCAATTCACTTCGAAAACGGGAAAATAGGAAAGGTCGACCTGGATTACTGCAAGGGCTGCGGCATCTGCTCGCAGGTGTGCCCCGTCAAAGCCATAACGATGCACGAGGAGTCGGAATTCAAAGGAGGTGTAATGATGCCTGAAAAATCTAAGACGGTTCCACTGACCGGAAATTACGCGATAGCGGAGGCGATGAGGCAGATAAATCCACATGTCGTCGCTGCCTACCCAATAACTCCGCAGTCCGGTATCGTGGAGAAGTACGCGAGCTTTGTCGCGAACGGCAAGGTCGAAACGGAGATGGTCAAGGTCGAATCGGAGCACTCCGCGATGTCCGCGTGCGTAGGCGCATCGATGGCCGGTGCAAGGGCGATGACGGCCACCTGTTCAGCCGGCCTTGCTCTCATGTGGGAAATAGTCGGCGTCGCGTCTGGTCTAAGATGCCCGATAGTGATGCCCGTCGCGAACAGGGCCTTGTCGGCGCCGCTGAACATCCACTGCGACCATTCGGACAGCATGGGTGCAAGAGACCTCGGATGGGTCCAGATTTATAATGAGACGGCCCAGGAAGCGTACGAGGCGGTATTTCTCGCCCTGCGCCTCGCCGAACACAAAGAAGTCCAGCTGCCCGTCATGGTGTGTGAGGACGGCTTCATAACTTCCCACTGCGTCCAGAACGTGAGGATTTTCGATGATGCCGTGATGAGGAAATTCGCCGGGGAAAGGAAGCCTGAATTCATGCTGCTGGACAAGAAGAAGCCAATCACGGTCGGCGCTATAGAGCTGCAGAATTATTACTTCGAGACGAAGAGGCAGCAGGAAGAGGCGATGGAGAACGCCCTCAGGCTCTATCCGCAGGCGGGACGGGAGCTTTCCAAGATTACAGGCAGCAGCTATCCGTACTTCGAGGAATACGGGATGGACGATGCGGACGCTGTGATAGTCACTATGAGCTCTGCCGCCGGGACGACAAAGGCGGTCGTGGACAGGCTGAGGAAGAAAGGGAAGAAGGTGGGACTCCTGAAGCTGAGGCTTTTCAGGCCGTTCCCTTACAGGGCCGTGGCGGATGCACTGAAGGGCGTCAAAACGGTCGGAGTCCTTGACAGGTCGTTCTCTTTCGGCGCGCACGCGCCTTTGTTTTCAGAGGTCAGGAATTCCCTGTATGAGCTTTCCAGAAGACCGGGACTGCAGAGCTACGTCTTCGGCCTGGGAGGCAGGGACCTCCTTGAGAGCGACGTGGAAGGCGTTTTCGGCGAACTGCTCGGAGGCAGGACGTCAACGGAGGCCAGATACCCGGGACTCAGGTGATATGATGCAGATAAAGGAACTCGCGGAAAGGTTCAGTAAGAACCCGAAGTTCACTTCGGGCCACAGGATGTGCGGCGGATGCGCAACGCCTATAATAGTCAAATCGGTTCTGGCTTCAACGGACAAGCCCGTCGTTGCGGCAACAGCCACGGGCTGCCTTGAGGTTGCCAGTACAATCTATCCTTACTCCAGCTGGGACATCCCCTGGATCCATTCGGCATTCGAGAACGCCGCCTCTACCATATCCGGGGTCGAGGCTGCATACAAGGCATTGAAGAAAAGAGGGAAGCTTAAAGGCGAGATGAAGTTCGTAGCCTTCGCAGGGGACGGCGGCACCTATGACATAGGGCTGCAGGCGCTCTCCGGCGCGATGGAAAGGGGCCACGATTTCGTGTACGTGTGCTACGACAACGAGGCTTATATGAACACCGGAGGGCAGAGGTCAAGCGCGACCCCTCTCGGCGCGAACGCCACGACAGAACCTGCGGGCAGCGTTATCCCGGGAAAGGAAAGGTGGAGGAAGGACCTCGTGAAGATATGCGCCGCCCATAACATTCCCTACGTTGCGCAGGCATCGGTCGGCAATCTCGTCGACCTGACTAGTAAGGCTGCGAAGGCTTTCGAGGCGGAGGGACCCGCGGTAATGGTTGTATTCTCGACCTGCCCCATCCTCTGGGGCACAAAGCCGGAAGCGACCGTGCAGATGGCGAAGCTCGCGGCCGACAGCTGCTTCTGGCCACTCTACGAGATCGAGAACGGAGATTACAAGCTGAGCTACAGGCCCGCAAAAAAGATTCCGGTTGTAGAATTCATGAAGTCGCAGAGAAGGTTCAGGCATCTTTTCATCCCCGGCAACGAGCACGTGCTGAAGGAAATACAAGAGGGCGTGGACGCGGAGTGGGAAAAGCTTCTGAAGCTGTGCGGCGAGAAATAGCGGTCCTGCCCCCTTTCTGGCATCTCCCGGCGTTATGTTCAATTCGCCGCCGATTATATTATTAATATTTGTTTAGAAAAATAATCACTATGAACAGGTCCGAGTTTAAGAGTTCCAAATTAATGTTTTTATTTATTTTCACGATTCTGGAAATTGTTGCGTTTTTTATAGGATCATTATTTACTTGGGAAGCTTGTGCCCCGGTAGTTTGCCCTCAAGGTGCTTTGGATTGTCCACCATGCAATTCTGGAAATAATGGTTTATTATTTGCGTTATTTGGAGCTCCCCCCAATTTACTTTTTGGGTATCTCATTTGGAGATTGGTTAATCGGGGCTCGACGGCGAACTCCGCTTAACCCCGACATTATGTTTAAATACGCAACCCGCCATTATATATTATCATGAGCCGAGCTAACACCAGAACCTTTTGGTACTTTTGGTAGTTGTTAGCATTGGCCCTAAGCTCATCCTCTTTTTCTTCCTGGAACTTAAGAATTTCTGAGTTTTTTTCCACAGATTTTCGGGGGTGAGCTGAAGCTATAGATATTTGGGAATAAGGGGTGGTGATTGAAGATGGGCGGTATGTATGGGGAAGGAAGGAAACCTTACCGAACAGAAGGAGGTATTCTTTCAGAAATTGATGAGTATTCAGATGCTTTAACTCAATGTTTGAGGCCGCTATTCCGTGAAAAAGGATATCGATGCAGGTCTGCTCCCGGGAATCATATACACCTTTTGGATCCGAACGGCAGAATTTTGGATACGTATCCCGTGAATGGAAACACCAGTCTCTTGAAAAGTCTTCTCCATAATGAAATATGCAAAGACATAATGAAGCAAAACGGACAAAAGTGACGAATCGCGGATTTCCGCTGGATTAACGTTTCGCTCCCAGCAGATCGAATTTCGTAATGATACCTGATACTTTCCCTTTCATGTTGACCAAGACAGAGGAATGGAATTCGAACAGGTCTGAAAGGATTTCCACCGGGTCCTCTTCGCTCACCATCGGGAAGGGAGCGTCCATGATTTCGCTCACGTTCACATAGGCGAGATTCTTGTCGAGATGTTTTATCACGGTGCCTTCACTCACGGACCCGACAACCACGCCCCTTTTCATCACCGGCAGTTGAGATATGTCGAAGCTTTTGATGAGCCGGACGGCCTTTTTTGCGTTTTCCTCTGGCTTCACGGAAATTATTTTCTTCGTCATGATATCCCTGCAAAGGACGCTCTTGCTCCTCTTTTGCAGGACTTGTAGGATAGAGTTTACGGTTGACAGCCTCGGGTTCACCTTCTCCGTCTCTATTTTTGCTATGTGGGCCTGTGAAATGTTGGCGAGACCGGCCAGCTCTATCTGGGAAATGCCAGCCGATTCCCTCAGCTCTTTCATATATTTCCCGCTTATCATATAACTCACAGTTATATTTTTGAAGTATAAGATATAAAAAATTATATAAATATCCGCGACAATTCTTTTAAATTCTCATCGACTGAACCGGAAAGGAATACGGAATAAAAAATTCAGGAGTGATTCAATGGCCGAAAGGCAGATAATATCATCGGAGTCCGTCACGGAAGGGCATCCCGACAAGATGTGCGACCAGATAAGCGATGCCGTTGTGGACGAGGCTCTGAGGCAGGACCCTCAAAGCAGGGTTGCCATAGAGAGCGGAACGAAAAACGGCGGAGTGATGGTTTTCGGGGAGATGACGACAACGGGCTGGATCGACGTACCAAAAATAACCCGTGAGGTCATAAAGAAGATAGGCTATACGGATTCTCACTACGGAATTGAATGGGAGACGTGCTCCGTCTGGACCCAGATTACCGAGCAGTCGCCGGACATAGACCAGGGCGTAAGTTCTGGTAAGGGATTACACAAGGAGCAGGGCGCCGGGGACCAGGGAATGATGTACGGCTACGCCTGCAACGAGACCCCCGAACTCATGCCGCTGCCAATAATGCTGGCTCACAAGCTTACGATGAGACTTTCCGAGGCCAGGAAAAAGGGCGAAATAAAGTGGCTCAGGCCCGACGGGAAGTCCCAAGTATCCGTGGAGTATGACGAATCGGGGAAGCCCATGAGGGTGGATACGATTGTCGTGTCTACGCAGCACGATGACGACATCAGTCACAGGGAGATTAGAAATAGTATCATAGAGAAGGTGATAAAGCCCGTTTGCAAAGAATGGATTGATGAAAAAACCAAATATCACGTCAACCCGACAGGAGCCTTTGTTCGGGGCGGTCCGTTCGCCGATGCCGGATTGACTGGCAGGAAGATCATAGTCGATACCTACGGCGGAGTCGGCAGACACGGTGGCGGCGCTTTCTCTGGAAAGGACCCCAGCAAGGTCGACAGGGCTGCGGCCTACGCTTCGAGATACATAGCAAAAAACATCGTCAAGGCAGGTATTGCGGATAAATGTGAAGTGCAGGTTG
>JAUXKD010000052.1 GCA_030624445.1 Candidatus Aenigmatarchaeota archaeon | reverse complement strand
GGCCACGGCGCTCGCTATCGAAACGAAACATACTATGAGAAATGCCGACAGGAGGCCGAGCTGCATGCTGAAAGCGGTAAAGACGCCGAGCGCGACTAGGCCTATTATGATACCGAACTGTTCCAGGGGGTCTATGTCGGTTTCCCCGGTCATCATGCCTGCAACGCTTACCATCACCCAGACGCCCGCGACCGCGATCCCGGCAGCTATCGGATGTATGCCCACGATCGAAAGGACGATGAATGCGGCCACCGAGAAAAGGGGCGTCATCTTGGTGTACCAGGGCATGCCTTCCCACCTGAAGAGCGGCATGAATATCCTTTTCGCCCTTGGGATTACGTACGAAAAGAAAAAGCCAATGCCTGCACCGATAACCATTCCCATGCCCGCGTTCTGCATTATCGCCCCTCCCACATCCGGCGCCGCGACGTTGTATGCCGCCAGCAACGGTACAAGGATTACCCATCCTACAAACGAGCCTGTGAACCATGAATTGATGGACGCCTTGTGTCCGATCAGGTAGCCTATGCCTATCGCGAGCGGCATCGGATAGATCGCAAGCACAAGCCCCAGTTCAGGCATTATCGGCAGCGCCCATCCGGCCGGGAAGAAGGCCTCCCGCAGGAGAACGAAAATTCCTGTGAGCGAGAGCGCCAGCGCCACGTAGAATGTCCCCCTTCCCAACTGGGTCTCGGCCTTTATTACCTCGGCACCTGCTGTCCCGCTGGGATAAGGCAGCTTTTCATCTTCAACGAACACCCTACGCAGGGGAACTGACAAGAGGACTCCCAGGATGCCGGCCGTCACGCACACCACGGCAAGCGTCAGAACGTCCGGCATTGAAACGTTGATACCCTGCCCCTGAAGGTAGAGAATCCCGGGTATCGTGAAAACGACTCCTGAAGCCAGCAGGCCGCCGACCGTGCCTCCGGCCTGGGCCACGTTCATCTCGTGCCTGTTGGTCTTCCTTGAAACCCTGGAAACCAGCTGCAGAAGCGCGCCCGCGACGACCGCACTGAATATTATGGGCCACGGAAGGGCACCCATCTTCAGGGCTATGTAGCTGGAAGTTACCAGAAGGAATATCGTCAGCAGAACAGCGATAATGACGGCTCTGAGGGTGAAACCCGATTCGCCTTGTTCTTCGGAAAGCATCAATCACACCAAAACACTCAATTTAACTAATGAAAAGGAGACATCTTATAAATGTTGACCTTCTTACTCGACAATAAGTTAAGTTTTTACATCCCCACCCAGTCTGCAGGTATCAGGGCTTCATCCATTCAATTTCGTAGTAATCGTATTTTGCGCCCCGAAGGTTTATCTTGTTGAGCGCGTAGTAGGTGATTGCCGTTTCCCTGTCGGTTATCGAGAGCACAAGGCTGAGGTTCAGGTTCTCGGCATTGTGTAGCAGCGACGCAAGCTCTACGCCCCCTATGTGCTCTTCCTCGCTTACCGCCGAAAGAAGGTATCGGGGGCCGTCTTTGGGCGTTTCCCTCACCCATGAGCCACCCTTCTTCTTTCTCCTGAATGCCACGAAATCGGCGGGGTAATCCACAAGGTCCTTTTTGGTGAGCTTGGGTATGCCCAGTATAAAGGTTTTTTTCACGCTGTGCGCCACCCTGACGGCCCTCGCCCACTCCGAGACGAGGAGCTTCTCTTCCTTTGGTGAAATGTGCAGAACGTGCTTGGAGTGTATCCATTTACCGTCATTTGATTTTTTGACCGGGGAAGCGCCCGGGAAGTATATCCTGAAATGCGTCCCGAATTTGAACCCGGTCTTTACTATGTACCCCTTCATCCTCCAGTCCTCATACGCTTGGTACATGGTTTTCGCGAATTCCCTCTTCCTCGCGACGTCTTTCATGATTTTGTCC
The DNA here is from genome assembly GCA_030624445.1 of Candidatus Aenigmatarchaeota archaeon. Taxonomy (GTDB): domain Archaea; phylum Aenigmatarchaeota; class Aenigmatarchaeia; order QMZP01; family JAFGSV01; genus JAUXKD01. The sequence goes on along the minus strand of JAUXKD010000052.1, from coordinate 3,217 downwards.
GCGCTGACGCGCTTTCCGCTCACGGCATCCTGGACCTTCAGTCCGAAATGCTTGGAGAGCAGGACGGTCTCAAAGAAGTTGAGTTTCAGCATCTCTCCCCTGTCCTGCTTGTAAACACCGCACTGGCCCAACCACCAGTCCTCGAAAAGCAGCCTTCCGGTATCTTCGTCCTCAAGAACGCCCAAAGCGGAAGTCGGGTCCCAGTGGACGAGGGCATCCAGTTTGGGCAGTTTCATTTCTCTAATTGGATATCTCTTGACAGAGCGGGTACTCTTCTGAATTTTTGCGTTTTTGTCGGACCTCTTTATTATAAGGCCCCTGTCCCTCCAGTCCCTGTAGGCATTGTACTTGATCATGAGCCTGGGGTCCTTCCTTGCGTATTCGGCAAGGATGTCCGCAAAGGTCATGGTTTTGTTCTCACGCCTGACGACGCCGTTCTGCAGGTCAATCATGTACATGACCTCTTCCGGAAGAAGCCAGAGCTTGCCGTCCCTGGACTCGCCGAAATAGTTATTCCTGATCTTGTCCGCGTGCTCGCCTTCGGCCCATGCCCCAAGCTTGGGGTCGAAATTTATTTCAATCATATTTCATACTTCCTCACTGTTCGCTAAAAAGCTTTTTAACTACTTCCTGCTTCTTTCCCTCCCGTTGCAGTATGTATATCATAACACCGTCTGTATGCTGTTTCGCCAGGTTTATAAGCTGCTCCACGTATTCGGGAGAGGTCGGGTAATCGGAAGACCATGGGGTTGCGTATATGCCTAACACGACATGCCCCGGGAACTTCGCTTTTAACGTTTCCAGCTGCGGGAGAAGCACCTTCGACTCGTCCGACTGTCCCGGAGGGAAGTTGGTGTAGTAGAATTGGACGCCGTCAAAAAAATCACTCCTTTCGTCGAAATACGGGGAGATGACGTTAGGATAATAGACCACAGGGACGAATTTGAGGTCAGGGTTTACCTTTTTACCGGCGCCTGTAATCTCTTCCAGATATCCCTGCGTGAAGAATTCCCTGTCAATCAGGACGTTGTCTATGCTCCACGCAACGAGGTTTCTGTGCCTTAGCGAAAGCTCCCCCAGCCTCCTTGCCCATCCAATGTAATCCACGTATTTCATGTCGCTTCGCAGCTCCAGCGGCAGTTCAGAAGGCGGGAGGATGGTCACCCACACGTCTATCCCTTCTTTCCCGGACATTCCTAGGAATTGCTCCAGGGATGCGAAATCCTCCTCAGGATTTCTTATCAGCATGTTGTAAGTGTTGCTGTTGCTGAGTTTCAGGAGGCGGAGCAGTTCTGTCGTGTTGATGAGGCTGTCATTAGTTCTGGGTGCCGCATCGTACTGGGCAAGCACGAATTTTCCGAACCCGGTTTTGCCGGAAACTTGAAAACCATTGAAGAAGGCGAAAAGCAACAACGCTGCTGCAGCTATGACAGCCGCGGCGGGAATCATGAATTTTCGTTCCATGTTTAAAATACTGACTGAATAAATTAAATTAGGTGTTTTTTTGTCAGACTTGAAGATATACACTGACGGAGGGGCAAGGGGCAATCCAGGCCCTGCCGCCATAGCCGTGCTGATATTCGACAGCGAAGACAAGCTGCTGGCCAGGCAGAGCGAATTCATCGGCACCGCCACGAACAACGTTGCCGAGTACAGGGCCGTGCTGAAGGCGCTCAAGATGGCCGGAAAGTACGGGCGGGGGTCCGTTCTTTGCATCCTCGACAGCCAGCTGGTAGCGAGCCAGCTTTCCGGCAGTTTCAAGGTTAAGAAACGGCATCTCCTTGAACTTTTCAGGCAGGTAAAGGACCTGGAGAGGGATTTCGAAAAGGTTGAATACCGCCACGTGAGAAGGGAAGACCGGATAATCAAGCTCGCGGACGGCATGCTCAACGAGATGCTCGACAAGGTCGGAAGGCGGTGAAATGAAACTCAGGGACTTTCTCAGGAAAAAGCTTACGGATAAGGAGCTAAAGCTCGTTCCCAGGGCATTTGATATAGTTGGTGACGTCGCCATAATCGAGATTCCCCCTGAACTAAAAAAGAGGAAACGCATGATAGCGGAGGCGCTGAAGGTCATGCATCCCAGGATCAAGACGGTATGCAACAAGACCGGGGAAAGGAGCGGGGATTTCAGGCTGCCTGACCTTGAATTGCTGCTGGGGAAGGATACGAAAACGGAGCACACGGAGTACGGGTGCAGATTCCGTGTAGATGTTAAAGAAGCCTACTTCTCCGGCCGTGAGGCCGTCGAGCGCCAGAGAATAGCTAAGCAGGTGAAGCCGGGTGAGAAGGTGCTGGTCATGTTCAGTGGTGTCTGCCCGTTACCGATCACGATAGCCATATTCCAGCCCAAAGTTGACAAAGTCTATGGAGTAGACCTGAACCCGAAGGCGCACGAATACGCCCAGGAAAACATACGGATAAACAGGGTCCCTCTGAAGGTAAACGCCTACTGCGGTGACGTGAGGGAAGTCTGCCCGAAACTCGGAGTCAAATTCGACAGGGTCTTGATGCCACTGCCAAAAGGGGCGCACGAATTCCTGGATGTTGCCCTGCAGGTGGTGAAGAAAAACGGCATCATCCATTTCTACTACTGGGACAGGGAGGATCACCTTTACACGAACGCTTTGAAAATCATAAGAAAGGAGGCCAAGAAGGCGGGAAAGAAGGTAAAGATACTGAGCAAGAGAAAGGTACTGCCCTACGGCCCAAGGGTATGGAAGATATGCATTGACGCAAAAATCGGATAAGTAATCACCTCAGATAAAAATTTTCAACGCGGGCTTAAACTTAAATGTTTTACCCCCCATTCTAATTCATGGGATCATTAATAGGAAAATATGCATTGTTATCAGAAAATCTAGAATTCACAGGCGTTGAAGAAGGGGATATTGGAAAAATTGTATCAGACCATTATTTGAATATAGACGGAATTTTGAATGTTACTTTACTCCCAAAGGGTGATAATGATACTGTTAATCTTAGTGTTGAATCAGAAAAATTAGTTGTATTAGGCTCGTTGGAAAATGAGGGTGACATTCTGAGATATTTTTCCCATTTCTCGAATGATCAAACCGAAAAACTAATCTGGCAGTACAGGAATTTAAAATCCGTTTAAAAAACCTGCCCAACAAATAAGGCAGTCTTTAATCATTATATATCAGCCTACTAAAAATAACTAATTTGCTACGGAGGTATTTCCAATTTATGAGAGCGG
>JAUXKD010000127.1 GCA_030624445.1 Candidatus Aenigmatarchaeota archaeon | reverse complement strand
TGCGGCGGTTCCCGGGTCAGCATTCGGTGCCGAAGGCCACGTGAGAATATCATACGCCTGCTCAAAAGAGAATATCGAGAAAGGTCTCGAGAGAATCGAGGAATTCGTAACGAAACAGGCCTGAAGAAACAGAACGGAAATCCGTCCCGTCTTGTTCAGTCTATGTATTTCAGGACCTCCCTGAGGTCTTTCTTCTTGACAACTATGTCACAGGCCTTTGACAATTTTTCATGCGGATTGAATCCTATGCCCAGGCCAGCCTTCCTAGCGACCTCTATGTCATTGTCCGAATCGCCGACGAAAACGCATTCATCCAAGCGTATGCCCTCTTTCAAGGCGATCTTTTCCAGGCCTTCGGCTTTGTACCCGTCGGCGCCAAATTCGGTAGGCTCTATACCTGTTATCTTCCCGTTCATGCCAAAGAAAAGCCTGTTTATCATGATGTGGTCGAAGAGCCTTTCCGCATCAGGAATGAAATAATTGAGTACTGTGTCCAACCCCCCGGAAATCACGGCAAGCTTGTATCCTCTCCTCTTAAGCTCGAGCAGTGTCTCCATCGCCCCTTCCATGAGCTTCAGTTTTTTGACGAGGTCAATAAGGTCCCCCTTTGTAACCCCTCTTTCCACCCAGAGATTGATATCGTGCTCCGCCCATTCCCTGGAGGTGATTTCCCCGTTGTAAAATCTTTCCATGGCCTTCGCAACAATTAACTTATCGATGCCGATGCCTTTGTGTATTATATCCCAGATGTACGTGAGTTCGTCTATCAGGGTCCCGTCCACGTCAAAGCATACCAGTTTGTACCTCATCTCAAACCATCTTCCTGATAACTTTCTCGATCTCTTCCAGTCTCATCTCGCTGATTTTCTTATCAAGCAAATTCTTGGGAAAACCGAGATCATCTATTGTATTTCTTGCCTTCCTCTTTGTGAACTTTTCGGTTCTTATGACCGCTTCACGCATGGCGTTTTTCAGCTTCTTGTCATCCTGCAGGACAAGCTCCCTCAGAACGATATCTTTTACGCTTCCGTCCTCCTTCCGGTTCAACCGTATTACGATGCTGGACGCGTCCTGCTTCGGGGACCATGAATCATCAGGCACCCTCATCAGTGTTTCCGTTATGAAAAAGGCGTGGGTAAACATTGAGAGCTTGGAATACAGATGTTCTTCGGGATTCGCCAGAAGCCTCTCCACGAATTTCCAGGGATGGGTTAAAACGGCCGTCTTGAATTTCTTACGGAACAGCATTTTTATGAGGGGTTCTGAAATGGAATACGGTGGATTGCTGATAACTTTGTCGAATTCGATGTCATCTTTTTCGAGAACCTCCAACGCATTTCCCCAGATAATTTCCACGTTTTTTACCTTCTCCAGATCTCTCAAACGGGGCTTCAGCCTTTCATCGATTTCTATCGTGTTTACCTTCTTCGACTTCTTTGCCAGTATCCTTGTCAGGTTTCCGAGGCCCGTCCCTATCTCCAGAACGGTCTCGGTTTTCTTTATACCGGCAAACGAAGCTATCTTTTTCAATACGTCATCTTTGCGCAAGAAAACCTGATCCAGAGCTGCATCCTGAAAAAAAGCGCCTTTCGCCATGCTCTTAATTTTCACCGTGTATTAATATTGTTTTCCTTTTCCATTTTGTAAAGGACCCCATCCAGTTTTGCCACGGCCTTTATTAAATCGTTTCTGGTCAGTATTCCTACTACCTTTCCCTTTCCCATGATGGGAATCCTGTTCACCTTGTAGGTGTCTATCAGCCTGGCGGCCTCCATTATGTCCGCGTTCTCTTCCAGTACAACAGGCTCCTTTGTCATGCAATCGTATATCTTCAGCTTTGCGGCGACCATAATCTTTTTCTTCAGCTCTGTCGTCATGAAATATATTTCTCCCCGTGATTTATAGGTTATGAGCACGGAAAATGACATATAGAGAATAGAGGAAGAAATAAAATCGACCCCCTATAACAAGGCCACCCAGGGGCACATAGGCAAGCTCAAAGCGAAGCTTGCAAAACTGAAATCTGAAAAGGAAAAGGCCTCCGCTGGAGGCCGTTCCGTCGGTTTCTCTGTAAAAAAATCCGGGGACGCGACGGTTCTTCTGGTGGGTCATCCATCGGTGGGCAAATCCACGCTCATAAACAAGATCACGAATGTCGAATCGAAGACCGGGGGATACGACTTCACGACCATCGATGTCATACCGGGCATGCTCGAATACAACGGCGCAAGGATACAGATTCTCGACATACCTGGCATCATAGCCGATGCCGCATCAGGCAGAGGGAAAGGTAAGAGGGTTCTTTCAGTGGTGAGGAACGCTGACCTTATAGCGATCGTGGTGGATGACATTAGGCAGTCGAGGGTTATCAAAAAAGAACTCTTCAACGCAGGGTTCAGGCTTGACCAGCGCCCTCCCGACGTAAAGATAACAAAAATGGATACGGGCGGCGTGAACATAAACATTGCTGTCAAAAAGCCCAAACTCGACAGTGCGGCCGTAAGATCGGTATTGAGCGAATTCAAGATACACAATGCAGATGTCCTGATAAGGGAAAACATCTCGCTTGACCAGTTCGTGGATTCTATGATGAAAAACCGGG
>JAUXKD010000043.1 GCA_030624445.1 Candidatus Aenigmatarchaeota archaeon | reverse complement strand
TAAAACCCCTTGACCTTGAGAAGAGAAGGCCCTGAAACCGCTATTTTTAGCCTATATTTTTTGTTGATGGTGTTATTAGATTGATACGACAATCAGTTGTGTGAGTCAGAAGAGCGATATTTAAAATTAACTCCCTAATCAGGTAAATAGGGCTTTCGGGGTTTTGTTATGAAAAAAAATCTTCCAGTTATTGTCGTGGGAGTTATTTTTTTAGTGTTGGCTGCTCTGCCCGTCATTCTTGCCACGGAAAACGGAATAGAACCCAACCCCGAACTTTCAGAATCGTGCGGAGTCGACATCGTCCTTGTTATTGACAGTTCGGGCAGCATAAGCAATACCGAATTGAATCAGATGAAGGCTGCCTTCGAAGGTTTTGTGAACGCGTTCCTGCCGGCTACGCCGACGCTGATGGGTGTAGTCGATTTTGACACGGAAGCGGCCGTTATCCAGAACTTCACGGACAACGTTACAACTCTTATAACGGCGGTTAACGCTCCTTCCAGCGGAGGTTATACCAATTGGGAGGATGCGCTCGTAAAGGCCCACGGCATGTTTGACCCGAGATCCGACCATCCAGACCTGATCATCTTCGCTTCAGACGGCAACCCCAACAGGATAGGAAGCCCGGCACAATATGTTTGGAACGAAACGCTGGCCGTTCTTGCGGCTGTGAACGAGTCGGACAGCATAAAAGCAGACGGGATCCGCATAATCACACTCGGAATCGGGAACAACCTTGACGTGGAAAACCTGGAAAGCATATCAAGCCCCGATGCCGTTATTGTTTCGGATTTCGACGTGCTCGCCGAAGACCTGGCCAACCTCTCAGTTGAACTCTGCGGCGGAACGATAACCGTCAGGAAACTTGTTGACGGGGTCGGTGCGTCAGGCTGGGAATTTGTCGTGGCTGTCGTCGGTGGAAATGCCACACCCCCATCGGGTTCCACTGATAATGACGGACTCATTAATTTCAATGTTGATTTAGATGAAGACAACGGCACGGCCCACGTGATTGAAATTCCCCAACAGGGATATTCACTCGAATCGGCATCATGCGTCGTGGGGAATGTTTCCGTGGGGGATTTCGACGGAGAGGACAGCGTTGATAACATACCGATCAGCCTGACTGATATTGTTTCGTGCGAATTCGTCAACGTTCTTGCGGGTTTGTGTGGAGACGACGTTATAAATCAGGAAGGCGAGGAGTGTGACGAAGGTGAGAACAACACGAATGTCGCATGCGTTCCAGCATACGGCCTGAGCTGCAACTATTGCGACACGTCCTGCAAGGAACACAGGATCGAAGGACCTTTCTGTGGCGATGGGACTGTTAACGGGCCCGAGGAATGCGATGGTGAGGATGGTGTTGGTTCCCATCAGGATTGCAGTCAAAATTGCACTCTGGTTAACCTAACTTACTGCGGCGACGGAACAGTTCAAAGCCCGAACGATGAAGGAACCGGTGGTCCGCTGAATGATGGATACGAGGAGTGCGACGGGACGGATGGAGTCGGGGAAAATGAGGTCTGCACCCCGAATTGTGAAATCGAGCAAACCGGAGGAGACGGTTGCGTTCTCACGCAGGGATACTGGAAAAACCACGACTGGCCAGACGGGCATGAGAGAGACGACACATTTTTCAACAGCGGAAAGACGTGGTTCGAAATACTCAAAATGCCTCCGAAGAAAGGCGACGCCTACATAATTCTGTCGCACCAGTACATAGCATACAAGCTCAACCAGGACAACGGGGCGGGAGTTCCTGACCAGCCGGCATTGGATGCTGAAGCCCTGCTGTGGTCAAGCAACCCTGGTGTTGTACCGAAAGATCAGAGAGAAAATTTCATAGATCTGGCCGAACTGCTTGACAGCTACAACAACGGCCTGATCGGCGACGTTCCCCATTGCGATTCATGAGGTATCCGGCATCCCGCTATTCGAAAAATCGGGTGTCTATCATTCTGCTTTATGCCTCGGGCGGGATTTGAACCCACGACCTCCGCGTATCCCAGAAAATCATCGAAAACACAAACATTTCATGTTTTCTCAGCGCTCACAAAGACACGCTTATGAGCTTCGCCCTTTTTTGTGCGGCGCTCTAACCACTGAGCCACCGAGGCATTGTTCGTTTTTGAGTTTTTCACTGTTATTTTTGGTCTATTCCAGGGTTTATAAAAACCTATTAGTCGCATTAAATTTAATAAATTAGCATGGGCCTTCCACCATTCGGGTTTCCTACCTGAAAACGCCCATGACTTCCTTCGTCGCTTCCACGTCTATCTTCTTGCCCAGGCCGTCCACCAGCACCTTCCTGTTCCCGTAAACAAGCAGCCAGTACGGGCAGTACACGATCTTCATTGATTCCGCCGTGATGCCGAAAAGCTCGCCGATTTTCTCCACGATGCGCCTGTCGATGTTGAAGTTGACGATCTTTCCCTGCATCACCGATTCTTCCGGCTTTATGGACATGCCTGTTTTCAGAAGATTGTGCGGGATGCTTATTTTCGCGGGCCTGAATGTGTATCCGTCGCCAGTGACGAGGCCCTTGCTCATGAGGTTTTTTATTATCCTGTGCGCATCGTTCTGCAGCAGCCTCGTGGCCGCCGTAATCTTGTCCATGGTGGAATACCCGCTCTTGGTGAGAAAGGATATTATCTTCCTTTCGACCGAGGAGAGGGTGACGAGGCTCCTTATGCCTTTCGTGCGCCTGAGATCTCCGTCCCTTTCGTAGAATATTTCCCCCATCAGTCCGTCCACGTAGAGTTCGACCATGTTCCCGTTTGTCGTCCCGTTAAGAAGCCAGACAGGATAGTTCACCTGAACGATTGATTCCGTGCCTTTGAATTCGTTCAGGATCGCCGCTTTCGGATACCTGAGCGGGAAGGAGAGGTTTCTCACTTCTACTGAAACGGGCGCCTCTGGCGTCTCGATGGCCTCCCCCCCGTGCTTGCTCCGCCTCACCCTTATCTCTGTGAGAATTGGCTGGTCACTGACGCCCACGACAAGGGCGTTGCCTATAGGCAGGTCCCGTATTTCGTCCTTCAAGCCTGCGGTGATACCTTCCGCGGAATCAGTGATCGCCCTAAGATCGTTCGGGTTCGTGACCTTCATTATAACCTGGGTATTGCACTGTGAAAGTACGTTCTTGTCGACCCTGGCAGGCCTCTGGGATATGATGCACAGGCTCAACCCGAATTTCCTGCCTTCGGAAGCCACGGTCCTGATGATATTTGACGAAGAAACCTCGCCGAAGCCTCTCTCCGGGCAGAAGGTGTGGGCCTCCTCAAGCATGAGGAAAAAGCCAGGTATTTCTCCCCGTTTCCTGGCATTGAAAAGTTCCTGGACGATCTTGAAGACTATCATCTGCTGCGTCTCGGGTTTGGAAAGCTTGAGGTTGATTATCGTTATCTTCCCGTTCTTCACAAGGTCGGACGGCTTGGTCGGGTTCGCGGAAAAAATACCAGTTCCCTGCAAGAACTCCATGCCGGATACGAGATTCCACTTGGACTGGGACGGAAGTGAGCTCACCTCTTTTATCAGGTCAAGAAGAGTGTAATCCTTTTCACCGATGTTCCTTATTGCAGAATATATGAGGCCCTTCTGTGTGCTGGAGACCGTCGTCGGCAGGCACCTGAAAAGGTCCTCTGCGGAAAGCTTGCTGTTGAGTTTGAGCCTGTTGTTCTCGGGGCTGAAGATCTGCACCTGGGAGGCGTAGGACTTGGGGCTGATATTGAATTTTTCAGAGAACCTGAGTTCCTTTTCCTCGTCGTTTTTAATCATCAGGGAGGAATATTCGCCGTGCGGGTCAATAACAACAACCGGTATTCCCTTTTCCGCGAATTCCTCCAGAAGCACTCCTGCCATGTAACTTTTTCCAGCACCGGTCTTTGCCAGTATGGAAACATGCTTGGTCACGAGCTGCTTGACCGGCAGGTTCACGTTTATATTGTAACCCTCGAGCGCCCCGATGTAAAGGCCCTCCTCGGGCAGTCCGAGGGTGTTCCTAATCAGGTCTTCTGAAGCGGAAAAAACCGGCGTTTCCGGAGCTAACGGGATGTTGGGCGTGACAAGAAACCCCCTCTGATTCCTGTAGCCGACGACCCTGGCCTCGACTATCGTCCTGTAGGCGTACCTGGTTATGTTGTCTATGTACGCGGTGACCCAGTGCCCTTCCGGCGTTTTCACCGCAACGAAATCGAGCTTCTTGATCTTGGCCTCCGCTTCGAAAGAGAACTCAGATGTCGTGACCTTTCCTGATATCTTTCCTATCATCATATCGAACACCCATAAAAGTATAGTAAATATATGTCAGGTTATATTTTAATCATCATAAAGTTTGATATACATGAGTTTCGGAATGTCCGGATCGCTTGAATTGGGCAGGTTTAAAAAATATACTTTTTATTTCTATTAATGGACAAGTTTGAATTAGATGAACGTGGCAATCGTATTGAACCTTTGGGTCCCATCCACCTTGATATTGGTGAACGCTTTCTTATGACTATTGTAGGATACGATCTGGGTGGCCTTTATTATGGATGGGACAGGGGTCTAGGTGATGAAGAAAGCCATGTAAGAGTGCGAATTGAAGAATCCCTGGGGGAATCTGAGAGGCCCAGAAGGGTTAAAGATTTCAAATCGGATATACAGTGTGGTGATGTTGTCAGAGTTGAAATTAGAAAATTGGCTGAGAAGTCTGCGTTTGCCGAAGTTGTTGAAAAAATTGGATGTTGCTTTGATCTTTACACTGATAGTGAAGGGAATTTTTCAGATGGTTATCAGAAAGGCCGCAATGGTAAAAATAGAACCGTCATATTGAATGGTCACAGTTTTTTTGATACAAGAAATGCCCTTAGCCTTGGTGGACCCAAGTATAGACAGGGTTTTAGAGGTGTAGATACTCTTGTTCGAAGGGCCAGGCATTCTGAAGATGATATTGGTAATAAATGTGAGATAATATTAGATAAATGTATTACAAGAGATAATGGAAAATACCAGGTAATCGCGAGACCTGCACATAAAAAGGATAGACGAGAAATAACAAAAGAAATTTGGCTTGCACAAATATTAGAACCACACTTATTAGATAGTTCTGAGTCAGAGCCGGATCTTGATTATAAAGGGGTTTATAATATGTTCAAGGGATTTCCTTATGGACTAGACGGGATATTATACTTCAGAGGAAACCCACGCAAAATGGAGATTTTAGGACCAGACGGTAAAGATGATATAAGTGGTAAAAAACATGCAGATGCTGTCGATGCATTTTATGATAGCATGCAAGCTCCGAACCGATACAGGCTTGCTGTAACAACTCCAAGTGCCTGGCCAGCACTCCACCCTGGTATAAATTACTCAGATCGTGAACTGACAATTGCGTTTATACCAAAAACTTGTTACAACAGGCCAGGCACACC
>JAUXKD010000041.1 GCA_030624445.1 Candidatus Aenigmatarchaeota archaeon | reverse complement strand
AGTTGCCGGACAAAAAGGATTTTCTTGAGCAGGAAGGTGTTGTTCGCCGTTTTTATTTCCATGGTGTCGTTCTCCCCGAACGTGGCTAGGGCGTCTTTGATATCTTCCATTCCCTCCACGGGAACGTCCCCTATTTTCTGGATCGATGACAGGCTTATCCGGGTTGCCGGATAAGGCATATTCGAGGAAATGCCAAATGCGACTCCCGTAGCGGTGAATATGGAAGTGACCATGAATATGATCACCGCCAGGGTCAGGCCCGCCAGCAGGAAATTCGCAAAGGATCCCGCGGAAAAAACCCTGAGCATGGGCCAGAGACCCTTTTTCTCCAGCTGCTTCTCGTCGGGTTCGACGAAAGCCAGAGGAAGGACAGCAAGGATGCCGAATCCCAGTGACTTTATTCTGACCCCCTCCCTCGCAGCGAAGATGCCGTGAAAGCCCTCGTGCACCAGCACGAGCAGCGCTATGCATATTATCCAGTACCAGAAGGGTACCCCAAGAAAGCCGTAACCGAACACGGGCTCGGAAGTAAAGGATGGCACAAGGAGAGCCAGGCTCGGAGTGGAAACCTTCGCCACGAAGGCCGTTATAACATTGTCGATTAGCATTTTGACGCCGAGCACAGAGACAACGAATCCCGTGGCAACTGATACGTATCCCACCAGTTTCCAGCCCCTGGGGAACCTGGTGCCTATTTTTATCAGCAGTCCCCTTCCCCGTTTGGTCTTTCTCAGCAAGAGGATGGACTCCCTTGTGAACTTCTTCCTGTCCCTGTAGATGATCACCGCAAGAAACAGGATAAATACCAAAACCGAAATAAAATACCAGTCCATAAAGTCTATTGGAAGAAGGCTATTAAATAATTTCCCTGGTACCCCTGAACCGCGAACCTCGGACAAAAATGCGGCCGCATAACGCCCGTGAAATGTTATGCGGGGGCTGGGATTTCCGCTCTTTCCTCGACGCACCTGTGCGAAACTGGAAAAGGGTTCGAACCCAGGAAGACACTAAGTCACACGGTCCTTAGCCATGCCCCTTTGGCCATTCCCGACCTTCCTGCGCCGTCTTTTCACGTTTTTCGCCATTCGTCTGCACAAAAAGGTGCTCGGGTACCCCCGCAACATTTAAATTGTTGATAGGTCTATAGTTTTACTATTAAATTTATATATCAGCTATTAAATTTTATTGAAGCTCGTTGTGATGATTATGAAAGTGAAGATTCTGAACAAGATGGAAAAGAAGCTGGATTTCTTACTTGAGGATACGGACCCGGCTTTTGCGAACAGCCTCAGAAGGATAATGATATCCGAGGTACCAACGCTGGCCGTGCAGTGGGTAGACATACATGATAACAATTCCGCACTCTTCGACGAGATCTTGTCCCACAGGATGGGCCTGATCCCTCTGAAGTTCAACCCCAAGAAATTCGAATTCACGCAAGACTGCAAATGCAAAGGGAAAGGCTGCCCCATCTGTCAGGTGGTCTTCATCCTGCACAAGAAGGGTCCCGCTCTGGCCATTTCAGGTGATCTGAAATCAAGCGACAAGAGCATTTCCCCGACAGATCCCCGCATACCGATAGTTGAACTGCTGGAAGGGCATGCCGTGAAGTTTGAGGCCGTGGCAAGGCTCGGGACCGGAATTCAGCATGCGAAGCATCATGCGGCAAACGTGAGCTATAACTTCTACCCGAAAATAACGGCCAAGGGCAGCAAGGCCGATATGCAGAAGGCAGTGAAAGCCTGCCCCAAGGGCATTCTTTCCGTCCAAGGCGGCAAACTGGTCCTCAAAGACCCGGTCAAGTGCGACCTGTGCAGGTTATGCATGGAGAATGCCGAAGGGGTCGAAATCAAGGGCGACGAGACGAGGATCATATTCAGGGTGGAATCCATATCGGGACTGGAGCCTGAATACGTAGTAAGCAGGGCCGCAGAGATATTGCAGGAAAGGACAGAGGAATTCAACAGTAAACTCAAAAGGATTTAAAACATTTCCCTTATTCTTTCATATGGAGTTAAAACTTGTCGCCGTGTGGATCATCGGCAGCCTGCTTTTGCTCGCAGGCAGCTGGATAATCAGCAACCTTGAGCTGACGATCGGCGTCACCCAGGTTTCATATTATATCGCAATTCTGGCATCTTTCGTGCTCTTCCTTCTTGCCGGCCTCTGCTGGATATCGGTGGCAGTGGCGACGAGAAAGTAACAGAACCACGGTCCGGGAAAATTGCAGACAGGTCAGGCGCCGGTTTTCAGCGTTTCTATCTTTATGATTTCGTTGTATCTTACTGGATATATCTTGCTCGCGCCCTTCTTTATCCTCATCTGGAAGACGCCGGCAATCACGGCTTTCACGAACTCGTCGTGGTTCAGCTCCTTCGCCTTCGATTTTATGAAGTCGGAGGCAAATTTCCGGATGTCTCTCTTTATTTCCGTGCTTCCCCTCCTGTTGAGAATGATATTGATGCTAATCTGCAGCTGCCAGTTGTCCTTTGTTACGACATCTTCGAAGACAATGACCTTTCCAAGCCCCTTTCTGCCCATTCTCATAACATACTCGTTGACGCAGAAGAACGAATGGAATCTGGTGGAAACCTCGTTTCCCTTGGGCGCTTTCGCCTTCAGGCTGACCCGCATGTAGTACTTCGCCTGGTCCCCGGTCAGTTCCGGGACGGGAACTTCCGTCACCCTGTTTGTGACTGACTTGGAGTCGGTGGCAGGGGTCTGCCCTATCGCCATGCCGCCCAGCCATTCAGGAGCCGAAATACTGAACCAGTCCTTTCCTTTCCATTTCTTTTCCGCTACCTTTTTCCCGATTTTCTTCTTTCCCGCTTGTACCATGTTTCGTCTCCTCTTGCGAATTATTAGGATTCGAGTGAGGGTTTATATTCTTTTCCTCGCTCAAGCTTTTATTTGTTTTCTCATCCGGCGACAATATTTTTTCCACCTCATCGATAAAGACATTTTCGGTTCCTGACGGTATCGTGGCCCCCGACGCACCGCTGTGGCCCCCTCCGTACCCTCCGGCCTTGGCGGCCGCTTTGGAGACAATGTCATTGAGGTTGACTCCCTGATCAACCAGTTTACCCGATGCCCTGGCCGAGACCTTTGACCCCTCTTCGGAGTCGGCGAATGCGAACACCGGCTTGCCGGGGTTTGTCGATTTATCTACTATGCTGATCACGTTCGATATGATGTGTTCGCTCACCCTCTTTCCTGCAAGCACGTACCACGCGTTCTTCGTTTTCCTTACAACCTGCTCGTTGTTGTCTTCTATCTGCTTGTAGACCCAGCCAATCGCGTTGCTGATTGTTCTCCTGTATTTTTCGAGCATCCATTTCACCTCAAGGAAAGCCTTCGCCACGTTGAGGCAGAGTTCAACGCCCATATAACCCCTGCCCATCTTGCCGCACGCATTGAGTATGGTTGCGAACTCGTTCGCGTCCCTGCATTCCCCACCCTTGTCGAGCAGCTCGTAAACATCCCCGAAAATCCATTCGGCGTTCGGATGGTTGCCGTTGACCCTCTCTGCTATTATGCCCGATGCCAGCTTCTTCTGCTCCTCCTCGGTCAGGTCCTTCAGCGTTCTCCATTCACCGCTTTCCTTCTTCAGGTCGATGCCCAGCTCCTGCAGGAACTGCACGGCATGGGACTCAGAGCCTGAAACGTTCGGAATGTACGGGTCCAGGGAATATTCAAGCGCCTTGTGAATGGGCCTCGTGTACCTTCCCCAGATCCTTAGGCCCTTGCTGACCTTTATCTTGCTTGTTTCCACCGCATCCTTGAGGATCTCACTGTTCATGCCGAACAGTCCCCATTCCTCCCCTATGGACCCGATCTGGGAATCCCCGATCGCTCCGATGATCGCTACGGCCGAAAGGTCCCTGTTTTCGGGACTCAGGGACCTTGAGACTATGTAGGTTACACCGGAACCCGATATGTTCTCTTCTATGCCAA
Organism: Candidatus Aenigmatarchaeota archaeon; assembly: GCA_030624445.1. GTDB lineage: Archaea > Aenigmatarchaeota > Aenigmatarchaeia > QMZP01 > JAFGSV01 > JAUXKD01. Next base: position 1,588 of record JAUXKD010000041.1, on the reverse strand, counting down.
AATCCATGGGGTTGACCTGTATAATACTGCTTCCTTCCACACTGCCTTCCTGCTGGTGGTGGTCGATTATGATTACCTTGGCATTCGAAAGGTACTGCTTGATGAGATCTATCTGGCCGGATCCCATGTCCAGGAAGATGATGAGGTCCCTTTTTTCTTCCGCCAGGGACGCTATCAGGTTTTCGCTGAACTGCTTCACTATGCTCAGATGGAAATTCTTTCCGGCCCTCGTTAGCGCCTTGACCATTATGGCGGCGCTGGCTATCCCGTCGGCATCGTAGTGCGATATGACCCTGATTTCTCCCATGTAAGCCTTTATGCTGTCACCCGCCTGCTTTGAGTGCCTAACGAGAGCCTCCAGTTTTTCAATCATGTAACACCACCTTTTTCATTCGGGTTTTGATTTTTGATTTTGTTTTTTAAATACCCAGGACTTGACCAAGCAATTTATTTAAGCGAATTCACAAATAAGATTCATGATTCCAATGATAAAGGAGATGCTGTTAGGATTGCTCGTATTTCTCGTCCTGCTTTTTATCTTCATAGTGATTCTCATCATAAGAAAAAGGAAGGGGCCGAAAACAGCCAAGCCGGGAGAGGAGAAGGCGCCCGTTGAACAAGCACAACCCAAAAAGACGGAGGAAGAGAAGGTTCAAGCCCCAGAAACCGGCCCGACCGATGCGAAATCCATCAAGAATTTAATAACTTCGGGTGTTGTAAAGGAGGCAAAGGAACTCCAACCGGACGTCAGCGAAGATGATGATATAGTTTTCATCGAGGATTTTGACGAAGAGGACGGCAGGAAGGTGGAGGCGACAAGCCTGCTGGAGCCTTTCCCTGAAAAGAAAGCGCCGGAACCGGAGCCCGAGGCCAAACCACCTGCTCCTGAGAAGATAAAGGCACAGGAGCCCGAGGCCAAGCCGCCTGCCCCTGAAAAGAAAGAAGAGCCCGCTCCCGAGAAGCCGGACAAGGAAGTCGCGGCTGTCAGCGAGAAGAGTGTGAACATTTCGGACATCACCGAATCACCGGAATCCTTCCATGGAAAAGCGATCACGGTAAAAGGCAATCTAAAGCTTTCCAGTGAAGGGAATGGCGACTTCTGGTACCTCCTGTTCGATGATTCCGGAAGCGCCGTCGTAAGAAGCACGAGTGAAATTCCTTACGAGAAGTGCACGCTGAAAGCGAAGGTCGAAAAGACAAACATGGGCCAGACGTATCTGGAAGTCCAGCAGTTCGACAAACTTTAGGAAAGTCGTTCAGGGGTTTGAAAGCCACATGCCCTGAGAACTACCTGAAAAGCAGCTTCGCCTTCTCCGGATCGTAATTCCATTCTTTATCGAGAATGTCCCGGCCTTTGTAGTACTTCGCAAGCCTTCTTATCTTCGACTCAGTAAGCTCCAGTCCCCTTTTGGAGTAGCGGTCGTGCTTTTTATTTTCAAGGTGGGCCCTCAGTTTGACGGACCTCTTGAGAAGGTTGTTCAGGTCTTCGGGGAGCGTTTTGGTGATGTTATGCTCTTTCATGACCTTCATCATTTTCTTTCCTGTGGCGCTCCTTATAGAAGGGACGCCGTACTGGTCCCTGAGAGCT
>JAUXKD010000130.1 GCA_030624445.1 Candidatus Aenigmatarchaeota archaeon | reverse complement strand
CTGACAGGCTACGCCCTTGACAAAAAATAGTCGACCTTAGGCAATAACGAATGATCTTCTTAGCTGTTTTTTTCCTATCACTTTCCTCTATTACCTTTGAGGTGCTTCTTACAAGAGTATTCTCCATAAGCCAGTGGAACCACCTTTCTTTTATGGTCATCAGTATCGCACTTTTTGGATTCGCTGCAAGCGGTACTTTATTAAGTATCTTAGATACCCGAAAAAAGGGGTGGGAGAAACGGTTTTCCTCAAAAGGTTCGGTGGCATTCTTCATTATCCTTTACACCGTCACCGCAATCACATCTTTTACAGTTCTGAACATAATTCCGCTCGACTATTTCAGACTTCCCTTCGAACCTATCCAGGCTTTTTATCTTTTATCTGTATACATCCTACTATCACTCCCTTTCTTCTTGACGGGATTGATCACCTCTATCGCCTATTCTTTCCTTCCTGAAAAAACAGGCTTTATTTACTTTGCAAGCATGGCAGGTTCTGCATTCGGAGCAATTATCCCGATCCCTCTCCTTCCCTTGCTCGGTGAAGGAAGGCTCATTATTCTCACAACGCTCATTCCTCTGGTGCTCATCCCCTTCGTAAGATTAAGAATACTATCGAGCCAATCGGAAAGAAACGATATGCAAAAAGCCTGCTCCCGTAATAAGCATCTAGCTTTTATAGCATCCGGTCTTGTGATCGCCTTCATATCAGTCATTCTCATTTCTCTCAAAGGTGGTGCAATCATCCAGGTAAAACCATCACCATATAAAGCTTTCAGCCAAATCCTCCAGTTTCCCCACGCTAGGGTCATTGAATCTGTTTCCAGTATAAGGGGAAGAATCGATAACATAAAAAGCCCATATATCCGTTTTGCACCGGGGTTGAGTCTTAAGTTTACCGGTATGCTGCCCAATCAATGGGCGATTTTTAAAGACGGCGATGAGCAGTTCACATTTTACAATTTATCCCACCAAAAAGATGCGTCATTCTCCAAATCCACCCTTCCCTTTTTAGGATATCTTCTTTCTTTCAATCCCAAACACGTCCTCTTGCTCCAACACGGTGGCGGATCGGGTATACCCTGTATCTTGGCTTCAGGAGCTCGAAAAATCACTATCGTCGAACAAAACCCACAAATTGCTCGAGCCATTCGAAATCATTATAGCCTTCCTGTGGTAAACCAGAATCCCAGAGCATTCCTCGCCAGGTCCAATAAACGATTCAACGTCATCCATGTGGAAAACTGGGGAACATCAATCCCAGGTGCAGCAACTCTCAACCAGGAACACCTCTTCACGATTGAAGCATTCACGGAATACCTGAAACACCTCACGGAACAAGGCATCCTCATCATTTCCCGGAAACTTCTCCTTCCTCCTGCAGACTCGCTCCGCCTCTGGGCTACCGCTTACAGCAGCCTAAGGTCGCTTGAAATTAAAAACCCTGAAAGCCACATAGCTTTGCTGCGAAACTGGGACACTTTCACACTCATTGTCTCTAAACAATCTTTTCAGAAAACATCCATCATAAAAGATTTTGCACGGGATCAAAACTTCGACCTCGTTTTTCTTCAAGGCATTACAAAAGAAACAGCCAACAGATTCAGTATATTCGATGAGCCTTACCATTTCCTTGAAATACAACGCATTTCACAGGCATATAGATCCAGCACTGAGAAAGCGTTTTTTGATGACTATCTCCTCGATGTTGCTCCACAGTCGGACATACGACCTTTTCCCAACAGATTTATTAAATGGTCCAGGCTAAAAGAAATTTACAAAAGTAAGGGAAGTAGACTTTACACCCTATTCATGTCAGGCGAAATCGTTGTTGCGGTTGTATTTTTCGAAGCACTTATAATTTCTATTCTCCTGCTGGCACTTCCCCTGTTTACGATTCCAAAAAAAGAAAAAAAGATCTTTTCTCATATTCTCTATTTTCTTTCAGTTGGAGCAGGTTTTATGTTCGTCGAACTCTTCTTCATTAAAAAATATATCCTTATCTTTGGTGACCCTGTAGTCAGCTTCACTGTTGTAATCTCAGGAATCCTCATTTTCTCAAGCATCGGAGGCTTTTTTTCTCAGCGCCTTGGGCACAAAAGCCTCCATTATGCCCTTATCGTTTTATTTGTTTTTCTAATCCTGATATTTCTCGGCTTTGATACAATTGTCCATGGAATCCTCGGATTTTCAGGCATCCTTCAATACCTGGTGACAATCCTTCTTCTTATGCCGGCGGGATTTCTTATGGGACTGCCCTTCCCTCTCGGCATGCGGTATCTTTTAAAAAGCCCTGGTCAACGCGCGCATGCCTGGACGGCAAACGGATGCGCTTCCGTCTTGACTTCAATATTAGCAGCTCAAATTGCACTCAGCATTGGAATCAACGCGATAATTGTCTGCGCAGCTTCGGCATATTTCTTGGCATTTCTCGTAACCGTTCACGGGTTCAGAAGTTCAGGGTCACCGAAAACCCGTCTGCCATCCGTCGAGCAGGTCTGAACCTGTGAACGCCTGTGATGGAGGAAAATCTTTGAGGATCGTATAAGGGCGAGAACGCTGTGTT
>JAUXKD010000074.1 GCA_030624445.1 Candidatus Aenigmatarchaeota archaeon | reverse complement strand
TGCACTATGTAAGTGTTCCGGGGCTCGAGCCTCACTGCCCTGAAGAGCAGCGCCCAGTGGGAAATCATGTTGTTGGCTATGATGAAGGAATCGGGGTTTATGTTGATGTGAAGGGTTCTGGTTTCGTTGTTTTCCGTTATTTTTTCCGTAACGCCGCCATCGCCGAATTCGAACACTTGGTTTTTGACGTTGCCGTTCTTGTTGATAGTCATGTTGTAAAAGACCGGGCGGGCATCCAGGGTCACGTGAAGCACACCTTCAATGTACATTTTGTACTCCTCGGTGGAAAAGTTCGTCATCTCCTTTATCCTGTAGACGCCCTCCCCTGCCCCGCCGACGAACTCGAATTCGCTGTATCCGATGTTCCTGTCGTTCAGGAAGAAATCGTATCTGCCCTGAAAATCATCAAAGTTCACGGTCCGCCTTTCTACAGGCAGAGCGAGATTGGGCCGGGCGGTAAAAACGGCCAGTGCCACAATCAGAATTGTGGCGACCGAAACCAGGAGCGCCCCCCTTTTCTTGCCCGTTTTATGCCTGTGGCGCCTGCCGTATCTTCCCCTGATCCAGAACATCCCTCCAAGTCCCGACAGCCCCAGGATTACGATGAACGCCTCGATTGAGTATACCCCGGACACGGTAGTCCTGTCAAACATCAGGGTTAGCATGGGGATCATACCGTCCAGGCCCGTCTTGTAAAGCAGTGAGAGCATGAAGTACTCCACCCGCCCAGATTTCACCGCCTGTATGACGAGGACCGCGGAGAAAACGTGAACGAGGATGGTGAATACCCGCTCAATGATCGGGGCGAGAGCCATGATCGTGGGGAGGCTCAGCTGCGTAAGGAGGGCCGCCCTCTGGACGGCCGGCATCAGGTCCAGTATCTCGGGGAAGGCCATGATGACAGCCACGTTCAGCAAAGAACTCAGGCCGAGCAGGAACGCTTCCGCGCAGCCGAAACCCAGACCGAAGGCGACAGCCTGCTGGAAATCCATCTTTTTCAGCCGCGTTTTCAGCGCGATAACGTACGTGAGACCCGATTCAAGAAAGCCTGTTCTCAGGCCAACATATGCACCGGTTATGATGGCGATGCCGATAGCCGTGTAAATTCCGGACAGCCAGCTGACGAAAAGCGGCGTTACCGTCACGTCCATTCCAATTTTCAGTGAAATGGCAACTGCCCACACGCCAATACCGAACCAGAAATCCCTCCACGGAACGAGCGTCCTGTACCTCCACCACAGGATGGGCAGCACCCCTGCCAGCATCATTCCTATTCCGCTGAGGGCGAAATACGGATTTATCATATCATCCGGTTACAAGCCTTTTTATGAACATTTTGACGACACTGTCCTCGAACTGTTTCTTTTTTTCGGCATCGCCGCCGAACATGACCGATTTTACTTCTGCCCATACTTCGTCAGCGTCGTTGCGTGTCATCGAAAGAACTTCCCTGATTATCTCGTCCAGAAGCAGTTTGTTTTCGTAAGTGTTTTCGGCCCCCGCCCTTTTCATTATTTCTCCCATATGTTTGATGTAACCAACCATTAGCTGTTTTTGGAATGAAGATATTTATTTCAACACGCGGAAGGAAGCCGTGGCCGCATTCCAAAAAATGAAAGTCAGAGGAGATGCCTGGCGAGCGTTATGAGCCTGGGGTTCTTCATGAGGATCTTGGCAAGCGTCACGAGCTTGTTCCCTCTCGTCATCTCCACAAGGGCGTCCCCGGACAGCGCCTTGGCAAGCATGTTCAGGTTGCCGTCAGACAGCTTCTCCATCACGTGCCTGAGTTTCTCGACCTTTTTGAGCTTCTTCCCCCTTTCTTCCCACCAGATTTGGTTGTAGTCGGAGAGGGCCTCCTTCGAGACGTCGCCCTTCTTCAGGCATCCGGATATAACCTTCGATGCGATCTCCCCGGCTATGGTAGCCTCCTTCAGCCCGCCTCCGTGTATCGGGTTGACCTGGTGCGCCGCATCGCCGACCACGAGAAAGCCGTCAAGAACCATGTTTTCCAGGAAGCCGCCCACGGGTATCCCCCCGCTGTTCACCTCGATTATGCTGGCGCTCCCGAATATTTCGGGGTTGTCCGCTATGAAATTGTCCAGATAGAACTTCGCAGACTTTTCGGCCATTGAAATGCCGATGCCGACATTGGCGACATCATGACCCTTCGGGAATATCCAGATGTACCCCCTCGGGGCTATTTCGTTGCCCACATATATTATTATTTTTTCGTCGTCCTCGAGATTGAGGTTCGACATCTCGTACTGGAAGCCCGAATCCACGTTGACAAGCTTGTTGACGGTCTCCAGTCCCGCTTTTCTGGACACCGTGGATTCCACGCCGTCCGCAGCGACAACAACCTTTGCCTTTATCTCGATCTCTTCTTCGCCGCATATACTGGCCTTCACGCCCGTTACGTAACCGCCGTCTTTGAGGATGTCCGTGACTTCCGTCATGGCCATGACTTTGGCTCCGGCCCTCGACGCCTCGTAAGCGAGCCACTTGTCGAACACCTTCCTTTCAATCACGTATCCGCCCCTTTTCCCGTAATCCACAGTGACAGAATTACCGTCGGGCGCGTACACTATCGCCCCGTTAATTCCCTTGGCTATGCACCTTTTCGGCATCCCTTTTCCGACAACGTCGACGCTCGCCATGGACAGGCCTTCGGCACACCTTTTCGGGGAGCCTATCTCCTGCCTTTTTTCAAGCATGAGCACCGAATGGCCCAGCTTCGCGAGGTTCTTCGCAGCGGAAGAGCCTCCGGGTCCTCCGCCGACAACAATTACGTCATAGCTGTCCTTAATCATTTCTCCACCCTTATCGCGCCAACAGGGCAAACCCTTTCGCAAATGGGGCACAGTGTGCATTTGCCGCTGTCATTCAAAATGCCCGATTCCCTGAGCTCCAAAGCGAGCACAGGACAGACGGATACGCAGGCCCCGCACCGCAGGCACCTTTCCTTGGTAATTTCCCAGGCCATTGAATCATCCACAACTATAGAAATAATATGTTTATCCCTTTTATATTTTCAGATTCCTGTCCGGATATCATTTATCAGTCACCGATGCAAAATCCGATGAAATCTTTGAACGTGATAGCATCCGAATAAGCTCTTTTCAGTCTGGCCGGATTCACTTCATAAGCTGTGGCAACAGCGTCAGTCGCCTTTACGGCGTTTTCGTAAAACTCACTGGAATGCGGGGAGTTCACTAAACAGAACCCCGGCTGCGATATCAGTGTCCACTTCCTCTAACGCATTCACGCCATAAAACTCCTTTAAGATACCCCCGCTGATTTTTTTGGAAATGAGTTTCGAAGTCTCATTGTTAATCTCGCCTTTAGTGCTGCCGGGATTCCAAGGGTGACAAAAAATAGCAGTGAAAGCGCAATAGCAATCAATGCGTACTTCAGCTTCTTCTTCATTCGCTTCCCTTTAAATCCCGGCGGTGTTTCAGAATTTCTTTTATTCTTCTTATCTCTTTATTGATATGTATTCTTGAGGGGCAGACATACGTGCACACACCGCATTCGATACACTTTTCTATGCAATATTTTTCAAACTCTTTGAGTTTGTTGGCTTTGTTGACAAATTGCAGCGGATGCAGATCGACCGGGCAGACGCTGATGCACTTACCGCATCTTATGCATGGTTTTTCTGTGTAATTTTTTATCTCTGAAATGTATATTCCTGAACTTGATTTAGTGATTGGAACATCCAGTGACTGTACTTTTCCGCCCATTAAAATGCCGCCCACCATTGCTTCCTCACCCAAGAGCAAGTCAAAGCCCTGTTTTTTTAATATTTCTTTGACCGGCGTCCCTATTTTTACCCATAGATTAAAACACCC
>JAUXKD010000038.1 GCA_030624445.1 Candidatus Aenigmatarchaeota archaeon | reverse complement strand
ACCATCACGCTGTTCATAACTAGACAATGCAAGCGAATATTAAAATCTATACTATTTCCGGCCTATCCCGGAGCTTTGGGTATAGTCTGCTCTTATTGAATCATCATGAATAATTCAATATGAAAGAACTGTTTTCATATAAACACTAATCGATTTGAGCTGAATGTACACTATCAAAGAATTTGTCATGTATATGAGCCATCATATTTTCCACAACTTGTTCTTTTGATTCCGTTGCATCAATTTGAACAATATCTAAACCGACTTCTTCCTTTGCAAAAGGGACGATTTCTTCAAATTGAGCTCGTAAAAAAGCTAGATTTTCTGGAGTCTCGTGCAAGTCATGATATTTTCTTCTATCAATTTGTTGGTTTGAATCCCCGTCTAGTCTAGCTTCTGTTTCCATTCTTTCCATTATTCTTTTATATGCTGTCTCAGAATCTAAGTCCATATAAAAAACCAGGTCTGAGTGTTTACCACTTCCAAAAAAAGGAAGAATCTCCGCCCTCGCTTCAAGGGACCAATCTTGTGTGAATGGAAAATAATATGATGAATATACAATTGGATCTAGAATTGTGTCACGACAGCTTAGAAGAAAATCGGGTTTGTAAACCGCTTTTGAATATGTTTTCATCACTTTGTTAACTGGTGCATATAGTAAATTTATAATGCCTGATAAAGTACGAAGGTCTTTTCTATCTGTCCAAAAATGTAATGCATTAAATGACTCATTAATTGAATCACCAAAATACTGTCTGTCTTGGTTAGGTCTATCAACCCAAGCACTTCGTCCTACTTGTACCACATTACATTGATACTCATTTGATAATCTTTGAGATAGTTGTTTGAAAGCGGTGCTTTTTCCACACCCATCAATACCAGATGCTGTTACATGATATACCATTTAATAACAACAAATAATTATTTTTTTAAATGGATCGGTAATATGAGAGATAAACAAACACTATCCATATTCCAAGAATTAAAGTGCAAAACCCCTATAGGGGGCCAATCCCGAGCTTTCCGATGGCATCGCAGACCGTACATCGCCCCTTCCCGGCCGGCTCGCCGCAGCGTTTGCATTCCGAAGCCTTCCGGGCGGAATGCCTCTCCCTGATTGAAGGGAGCATATTCAGAAGGTTCCTGACCACGCTGGTCTTCGTCCCCTTGTACTCGCGTTCGAGCTCGTCTATCTTCTCAGCGACGAAATCCCCGTGCGGATGCTTTCCGTGCGGGCCTTCTTCGTTGAGTGTCCCGAGCCTCATGAATTTGGCGTAAAGTTCCGTCTCATTACCCCCGCAGAAATAAAGAGGCTTCACCCTGGGGATGGAGCCTCCCTTTTTGGCGGCCGGACCGGCCGGGCCCATCATTGCTGCAAGTTCCAGCCTGCCCCCGAAGATGTCCAGCATGAAGTCCCGGACTTCGTCGTCAAGATTGTGCCCCGTGATTACCCTGGTCGCACCGAATTTTGCGGAGTACTTGTCAATCAGGATCCTCCTCAGGGCCCTGCACAACGTGAACCGGCTTACTCCAAGCTTTTTCTTCCTCGCGATTCCCATGAGCTCTTCGATGGTGTGCCCGAATTCCTCCCTGAATGAAACGATCACGCAGTCTGTCCCCTGCCTTTCGCAGAGACGGGTCACGTTCCCGATACGCATTTTGCTGCGCCCCCTCATCCCCTCGTCGATCCCGACCGCGAAAAGATGCTGTCTTTGTTTCTTCGCCAGCATGCTGGCCAGGTAAAGGACGGCGAGCGAATCCTTCCCGCCGGAACATGCGACGCACAGCCTGTCTTTCTTGGTGAAGAGCCTGTACTTCCGTATGGTGCCGTATGCCTTCTTCTGGAAGTAACGGATGAAGTGCTCCCTGCAGAGGGGACCCTGCTGCTCCTCTATTACGGCTTTCTTATTGCAGAGTATGCATGGCATAAAACCACTATTCAATTTATAGTATTAAATAAAAAGACAGAAAAATATCACAGTTAAAACCGTGTCATAAATTGCCTTTGCAGTAATCCATGGCGTTGGTAAAAATTTTGAAACCGTCGCCCTCTTCTTTTGGGCCGTCTTCACTTGTCCATAATTCATCGGTGAAAGGGTCTATCGCACATTCGGGGTGCGGCATCATCCCTAAAATTGTTCCCTTTTCTTTGTCACAGATGCCGGCAATATGGGAAACAGAGCCGGTCGGGTCACAGCTTCTTCTGTAATCGACGTCGGGATTCAGCTGATTGCCTTCCGGGTCAACATAAACAAAAACAACCTGGTCGTTGCCAAAAAGATGGTTCACCACGTCCTTATCGCCCTCATAAAAACCCCGCGTAATTAATTTACCCTGACCGTTTCTCATCGGTAACCTGATCGTATCGTCCATTCCTCTCGCGAAAATGGACTTGCCGCTGTTCACATTCTGCAGATGGACTGGATAATCCCTGAAATTCCCGCAATCGTTATAATACAGGGTAACGTCCCTTTCTTCGAAAAGACCTTCGCTTGTTAACAGGCCGGCCTGGACGGCCGCCTGAAATCCGTTACAGACCGCCAGCGTGAGTTTTCCGTTCTCATAAAATTTCCTGAAATCATCCGCCATCTTTTCCCTGATCAGCGCACCCTCAATGCCTCCTGCCCTTACATAGTCCCCGAATGAGAAACCGCCCTGCATAAAGAGAAAATCGTAAGCCTCCAGATTCTCCCTGCCCTCTAACAGGTCATAAATGTGAACGTCCTTGTGATCGAATCCGGCCTTTCGGACGGCTTCCCTGCTCTCCCTGTAACAATTCGCACCCGGCGCTGACAGAATTGCGCATTTGTACCTTCCCATTACCATCCCCTCAATGGCGCTTTCCACGCCTCTCCGAATTCTTCAACGTTCCCATAAACGACCGGTTTGCTGTCGCTGCCGTATATCTTCAAATACGGTCTGTCCGTAACGATGCCTATCCTTGCTGCCGGGTACTCGCCCATCCTGTCCTCGAATTCTGATGCCTTTTCCGGAGGAACTTCAAGCAAGACCCTGCCTAACGATTCAGAGAACAGTGTTTGCCAGTTTTCCATGCCCTCTTCCCCGGGCACTTCAGTCAGATACAATGACATACCTTTCCGGCCGCCAAAAGCCATTTGGGCAGCCGCGACTCCCATGCCGCCATGGCTGACCGCTTTGGCCGCCCTTACAATTTTTTCCTTGGGCAGTATCCCTGTGGTTATCACCTTGCTCAGGTCCCTGTACATTTTCCCTGCCACATTCCCGTCAATCGTTGGGATATCATTGCCTACGTAACCGCTGATATTGTAATAATCCCAGCCTGCAAGAGGCTCGTCTTCCCCTGAGCCGTCCTGATCCCAGTAAAAAACGCTTCCGCCGAGTTCAGGCTTGGTGTCGCCCAGGATATAGACAAGGTTGCCCGGTTTCTTCGCAAAACTTGAAACGGCTGTCCGGACATCCTCAATAACACTTCTTGAATGGGTAACCAGAGTGGGAGCGATATAAGACAATTTTCCGGTATTCCTGTCCTCGTAATGATTGTTCATGCTGTCCTTGCCCACATCGCATGGGATATCGTACTCATACATGCAGTCTCTGAAATTCTCCAACCCCACTGCGAGTCTTCCCAATTCCTCATCATCGCCCTTGCAATTAGCCATGCTCCAGTTATCAAAAATCGTCATCCTTTCAGGATTCCCGCCGTGAGCGACATTTTTTCTTATTGCACCATCGATAATGGCCCTTACTCCAAGACCGGCATGCTTCAAGGTTTTTCGTGCGTCCGTTTCAACTGAAATGACCCATCCGGCATCGCAGTCCGGTATGGGTCTGTAAACGACCGCGTCGTTTGGCCCGTCATACCGCGGACCCGTTAATTGAGGCAGGACCGTACCGCCCTGGACCTGGTGATCGAAAATTCTGACCTGGGTCTCCTCATTAGAGCACACGTTGTAACCCGAAAGCACTTTTTTCAGTTCAGATGTCAGATCTGATTCCACGACAATTTCCGGCTCCGGTAATTCTTTAACATGAAATGTGGCCGTCCTTTCCACTTTCGGTTTTCCCCCGTGTAAGAAATCGAGGTCTACATCCATGAGTACTTTCTTGCTTCGCTGGTTATCGTAAACTCTCGCTCTTCCGCTGTCATTCAAAACACCGATCGGATATGCCTCAATCCCGTGATCAGAAAAAACCCGGCAGACTTCGCCAGCATTCGAAGGATCAACTACAAAGCATTGTCTTTCTTGTGATTCGGATATCACTTTTTCGGTGTTCGTCATTCCTTCCTCTTTTGTCCTTACATTATCTATATAAATGTCAACACCGCCGGTTCTTCTTGCGGTTTCAAAGGCGACTGACGATAACCCGCCTCCACCAAAATCCTGGGAATATTCCACCAGTCTCCTTGGGAACAATTCATCGGCCGCATGATATCCCCAGCTCTGTTCTTCTATCGGATTCCCGATCTGAACACCCGCGACAACATCTTCCATCTTTTCTGCGGCCTTCCTTCCGACAGAGGACAGAGTAGCGCCGTGGATGCCGTCCCTTCCGGTTCTGCCGCCGACAAGAATCATGACATCGCCGGGTTTCACTCCTTCCCTGATTGTCGAATCGTAATAATCCAGATCAACGAGCCCGAATGCGCCTCCAAAAACAAGAGGGTTGTTTGCATTGTTTCGACTAAATTGCATCAAAGCGAATCCTGTCGGGACACCCGAATTATTACCATAATCCTGGTTCCCCCTGTTTATTTCTGTCATGTACACCATCGGGCTCTTCCTATCGTCGCCCACAAGTTCCGAAGGCGTATCAGGATCGGGCAATATCGGGATGAACGTTCCAATTCTCAGATCGGCCAAAACGGACCAGATATCCCTGTAAACTCCCCCGGTGCATGTATTTGAACCGCCGAATGGGCTAACACCTGAGGGGTAATTGTGAGTTTCGCATTTACCGGCAAATCCGTAACGTCTGCCATTGTGCTTTACAAATTCGATTATTCCGGCATCGTCCTTGAATGCCATCACTACCCAGGGTTTATCAAGTTCTCTTGTAGCTTGCATGATGGTATCGTCCAAAAGCCTTTCGTAGGTTACTTCTCTCGGCTCTCTTCCGGAATAATCCCTTAATACCACTCTTCCGTTTATCGTTCCGTGAGCGGAATGTTCACACCAGGACTGGGCATTTACTTCAAGAGAAAGCTGAATGAGATCTGCATCGACGGTTATCCCTTCCCCTTTATAACGGGGCAACTGTCCCCTGAGATAGTCTTGAGCTATAGCCGTTTCTCCGGGCAGAAATGAAAGGCCGTGTGCACCATTGAATTCTTCCAGGTCCTCTCCTGTGAGATTCAGAAAATTCCCAAAATCGAGCTTATCCATTGTCATCACCCATGGGTATTATAACACGGCTTTGAACCTTGCCGTCAGCGAGTTTTTCTTCAGCGCAGATCCTTTCTATCTGCTCCCTGGATAAATCTCCGCGTATTTCATATTCGTCGATCTTTCTTACAGACTCCAAACTTTCCCCGAATATCCTCTCAAGGGCGTCTCTTGTCGCTTCGCCCCAGTTGTCCATTATCAGTGGCCTTTGTTTGTACCCGACCCTGACCCTCCATGAACCACTGTAGTCGTCCGGCACCACGGGCTGTTCATAAACCGGGGTGTCTCCGAGAAATTTGAAATCTTCCACGACGCTGTCTGCCAGCAACACCCTCCCGTATCGCTCCGCTTGTTCAGGCGTGAGATCATCGGAAAAAAAGTATAACGTTCTTGTCCCCACTGAGTCTACAGGAACTTCCATAAAATCATGGATATATTTCGCTGTTCGTTCTCCTCTCACGTCAGGGATTCCCTTTTTT
>JAUXKD010000018.1 GCA_030624445.1 Candidatus Aenigmatarchaeota archaeon | reverse complement strand
TCCAGTTCATCCGGCCCTGAAGGAGCCGCTTAGGTTGAACCTTAGGATAGAAGGGGAAAAGGTCAGCAAAGTGGATTTCGGTTTGAGCCAGGTTCACCGCGGGATTGAGTGGATGGGTTTAAGGAGAAACCCCGTGCAGATAGTTTTCCTTTCGGAAAGGATTTGCGGCATATGCAACATCTGCCATACGCTTGCGTTCTCAATGGCAATGGAGGCTATCGGAAATATAGAAGTTCCGCCGAGGGCGCAGTACATAAGGACCATCATGGCCGAGCTGGAAAGGATTCACTCCCACTTACTCTGGGCAGGCATCGCGGCCCACGAGCTCGGGTTCGATTCGGTCATGCATTACGCCTGGAAGGTCAGGGAGAAGGTCCTGGACACCATAGAGTATCTGACCGGAAACAGGATAAACAAGGGCATCATAACGATAGGCGGCGTGAGAAGGGACGTAACCGAAAAGCAGTTCCCGATTATAAGGGAGGCCATGAATTTCTACAGAAGCTGTTTCGACAACATGAAAAAGATCTTTCTCTCGGATCTCGTTATAAAATCCAGGACCAGGGACACCGGCATTCTCAGCAAAGAGGACGGCCTGAAGCTGTGCACGGTAGGCCCGACCGCGAGAGCTTCCGGGATAAGGAAGGACGTCAGGCAGGACGAACCCTACGCTGCATACCCCGATCTTGATGTAAAGGCCGTAACACCGGACAAGGTTACAGGCGAAGTGAGGGGCGACGTCTACGACAGGATCGTAGTCAGGCTCATGGAAGTCCTGCAGTCCGTTGAGATGATCGAAAAATGCCTGCGCCAGATGCCCGCGGGGAAGATAGCTTACGAGGATAAACCAATAAAACTTCTAGCCGAATTGAAAGGTTTGGACGGAGAAGGGATAGGAAGGCACGAGGCCCCGCGCGGGGAGGTTTTCCACTACGTCAAAATGACCGGCGGGGAATCGCCTTTTTCATGGAAGGTGAGGGCCCCTACTTACAACAACCTCCTTTCATGGGTTCCGATGCTTATGGGCGAGCAGATCGCAGACATACCGATCGTTGCCGCATCCATCGACCCCTGCCTGTCCTGCACGAACAGGGCGGTCATTGCAGACGGCAGGACACGGACGGTGCTCGACAGGGACACGCTTCACAAAATGTCCGTGGAAAAAACCCTGCAACTGAGAAGGAGGCTGGGAAATTGATTGAAACGATACTGTACAAAACCCTTCTGGTACCTGTAATCGCAGTGATCGGCATAGCTCTGGGCCTGTTGTACAAAGGAATCGACCGGCGGCTTGCGGCGAGGATGCAGGCGAGGACGGGGCCGCCCATCGTGCAGCCGTTCAGGGACGTCAAGAAACTGATGCTGAAAGAGAACATCGTGCCGAGGAC
This sequence comes from Candidatus Aenigmatarchaeota archaeon, assembly GCA_030624445.1. Classification (GTDB taxonomy): domain Archaea; phylum Aenigmatarchaeota; class Aenigmatarchaeia; order QMZP01; family JAFGSV01; genus JAUXKD01. The sequence continues at coordinate 5,916 of JAUXKD010000018.1, read as the reverse complement.
TGCCGTGAAATGGATATTCAACCTGATGCCCGTCGTCGCCCTTTCAGCCTCAATCGTGATTCTCCTCTACCTTCCCGTAGGCGGATTCACTCCCGTCATGGAAGGACACGGCGACCTAATCCTGGTGCTTTACCTCCTTATTATCCCGTCCCTGGCTCTGGTCATAGGGGGATTCGCTTCTGGCTCACCTTACGCGACCGTCGGGGCCCAGAGGGAGATGGTGACGATGCTCAGCTATGAGTTCCCGCTTGCAATATCGATAGTCTCCATTGCATGGCTGCTCTCTTCCTTGAATCCCGGTCTCGCGGTTTTCTCCCTCGGTGTCATATCAGGCACGCCCGTGTTTGGCCTCGTCGGACCGCTGGGCTTTGTGGGCCTGGCTATCCTATTTCTCGTGCTGCTTTTCGTTATGCCCGGTCAGCTCGGGAAGGTCCCGTTCGACGCCGCCGAGGCCGAAACGGAGCTTGCCGGAGGCGTGCTGGTGGAATATTCCGGCAGGAACCTGGCGCTGTTCTATCTCGCGGACGCGGTAAAAACGATAGTTCTGGCTTCACTGGTCATAGCCCTGTTCCTCCCTTTCGGGCTTTCCGGTCCTATGGGCCTGACAGGAGCTTTGGGAACAGCGGCCGATGCGCTGTTCTATCTGGTCAAGTTGTTCGCGGTGGTCTTCGCGGGCTCCACATTCATCAGGGTCGCTGTGGCCAGACTGAGGATCACCCAGGTCGTAAAAGCCTACTGGGGCTATGCCACGTTCATGGCGCTGCTGGGCCTGATGCTTATAGTCATTGACGTATTTTCCAGGGTGGTGTGAGGCGGTAAGATGTTCACGATGGCCAAAGAGGTTTTCAAGCAGCTGTTCAAAAAGCCATTCACGAATTTGTTCCCGGCAAAACACATACCCAAATCCGTCGGGGGTTTTCTTCGCGACGTTGAGAAAGGAAAAGTCAAGATGAACCCTCCTGTCCCGACGCCTCCCGGATTCAGGGGAAGGGTGGAGTACCACAGGGAAAGATGCAACGGATGCATGCTTTGTACGCGCGTGTGTCCTGCAAATGCCGTCGTCTCCAAGCCGAAAGAGAGAAAGATAGATTATCACCTTTTCAGGTGCACTTTCTGCGGGGAGTGCGTGAAAGTGTGTCCCGTGAAGGCCCTCGAATTCACGGACGAGTTCCTGCTCGCTGATTACAGCAGGGATTAACTCAGGCGCTTTGTAAGACTTTCTGAGTAATGCTGTACCCAGGTTTCGCCCCATTCTGTTTCATTCAAGCTTCTTAATGGCGCCCCAGTCCTTTCTTCTCAGGATGTCCATCAGTCTTTTCTTCCCGTCTTCCACCACGGGGGAGACCACATCTCCAAGCCGCGTCTTGCCGGGCTGTATACCGACGAAGATTATTATTCCGGCATGCCTCCCGAGGTTACTTACCAGATGCGAAAGCGGCATTCCATGGGTCCCGAAGCCTTCGGAATCGAGCCTTTCTTCACGTACGACTCTAAAATCACCAGGTTCAATATCCATCTCCGCGGCGTCAACCATTACCAGCACTTCGGGTTTCTCCCTTTCGATGACAGACACGAAGTTCTCCGGAACCGTTTCGCAGGGAATTGCCAGCCAGCCCCTCTCAACGAATTCCCTGGCCAGAGTGTTGCCCACCCCGTCGTCACCATTGAGTTCATTCCCGATTCCCATAAGCACGTATTTCATATTCAAATCCTCGAAAGCTTCACTTCGCCCTTATACCCAGAAGTGTGCATTCCCTTCCTTTTACAATCTCGTAGTCTTCCGAGCCGCATTCCAGGCATTTCATTTCATAGATACCGAAGTGTGCCGTTTCTTCGCTTGTTTTGAAGACGGCCTCTCCCTTGAAACCGCACTTGCATTTTATTTCCGGATTGACGATGGTTATGTTGGCCTTGACTTTTAACCCGTCCCCAAGACTCTTTCTGAGGATTTCCTTGAGCCAGAATTCCACCTCTTTTGGACTCACGAGCCTCAGCGCGCCGAGAGAAACATCAACCTCTATTTCCCCGGGCTTTCTCCCTTCGATGGCTTTCAGGATCGCGTCGGCAAGGGCCTGAGCCTCTGATACGTCGTGCATTGAATTACCTTGTCATTAAGCAATATATTTCTTACCATGGAACAAATATAATGACATAAGGACAAACTAATCATATTGTGGTTTGATGCGAAACGATAGATTCTACAGCCTGAAAAAATCAGATCTCCAGAAATTCATAGACCACCTGACAAAAAGGCTGACCGTCTTTGCCCCGGTCCCGGATGGGAGAAGCTGCAATTACCGGAAGCTCGCACAGGGACAGAGGGTCATTATTGACCATTGTACGAATACGGAGTTTCCCCCAAAAAGCGTATTCCTGCCCGAGGGGGAAGTACTGCTGGAGTACGGGAAGGGAGACAGAGTTTCCGAAAGGACGCCGGACGACAGGGCCGCCATCTTCGGCATCAGGCCCTGCGATGTCCATGCGCTCCTGGTTCTGGACAAGGTCATGCTCGGCCATGATCGCGTTGAACCGCACTACAAGAAAAGAAGAGACAATACGCTTATAATAGCCGTGAATTGCACCAGGGCCGGGGAGAACTGCTTCTGCGAATCCATGGGTACTTCTGGCCTCGAGGAAGGCTTCGATCTGCTCCTCACGGACCAGGGGAATCATTTCCATGTGGAAGCTGGTAGCGGGAAGGGGGAGAAGCTTGTTTCCGAAAACAGGAAGTTGTTCACCCCCGCCAGGAAAGAGGCAAAAAGGCCCAAGCTGGAATACAAAAAAAGGATTGACACGAAAAACCTTCCCGGGATAATGATGAAAATGTTCAATAGCGGTGTATGGGAGGATGTCGCCAAACGCTGCGGTTCGTGCGCGTCGTGCACCTTCACATGCCCGACGTGCTACTGCTTCAATCTCGTCCACGACGCGGACATCGGCGATCTGGACAAGGGGAAGGTCGTGAGAGAGATGGACTACTGCATGCTTCCCCGCTTCAGCAGGGTGGCCGGGAACTTCGTCTTCAGGGAACCGAGGACCGAAAGGGTCAAGCAGTTCTTTTACCACAAACTGGTCTACGGGAAAAGGAGGGACGGAAAGTTCCACTGCGTCGGTTGCGGGAGATGCATAACGGAATGCATGGCGCACATAGATATAACCGAAGAGGCCAAGAAGGTAAGGGATGTGTATGAGAAAAGATGATGGTTACAAACCGATGATGGCCCGTGTGACAGCCATTGTGAAGGAGAGCCCTCTGATAAAAACCTTCAGGCTTTCATTCCTCAAAAAGGATGACGGGAAATCTTTTTCCTTCAGCCCCGGACAGTTCTCGATGTTCTCCCTTATGGGAACGGGGGAAGCTCCGCTGTCAATAAGCTCGTCTCCACTGGAGGACAAGTATCTCGAGGTGAGCGTGAGGAATGTCGGGAACGTGACAAACGCGATGTTCCGTATGAAGAAAGGCGACACCATCGGCGTAAGGGGATCCTACGGCCGCGGCTATCCCCTTGAGAACCTGAAGGGTAAGGACATCCTGATCGTTGCGGGCGGAATAGGGTTCCCTCCCCTGGCCTCGGCGATAGAGTACATGCTTGATAACAGGGACGACTACGGTAAGATATGGATCCTTTACGGGGTCAAGGAATTCGACGACCTCATGTACAAGAAAAGGATGAAGAGATGGTCATTGGCGAAAGACCTTGATATCATCGTGACGATCGAAACACCGTGCACCGAATGGGACGGCTGCGTGGGTAATGTCACGGAACTTTTCACCAAGCTGAAAATAAACGGGAGAAACACTGCGGGTTTGTCCTGCGGGCCTCCGGTGATGCTCAAGTTAGTCACGTCCGGTTTCCGGAAGCTCGGGATAAGTGACGACGACATATATCTGTCTTTCGAGCGCATGATGCAGTGCGGGACTGGGAAATGCGGGCACTGCAACATCGGCGACAAGTACGTCTGCTCCGACGGGCCGGTGTTCAGCTACAGCGACGTAAAGAAAATGCAGGAGATGGTGTGGTAATGATGAAGCCGAAAGTTGCGTTTTTCGGGATGACTTCCTGCAAGGGGTGTTACTTCCAGTTCCTGCTGCTCGGGGAGATGCTGACGAACGTCTTCAGGAGCGTGGAGATATCCCATTTCTGGATGCTCAAGGAACAAAACAGGGACGAAAAGTACGACATAGCCTTCATGGACGGGGCGGTATCCAGCAAGAGCAACATCGAGAAGGTGAAGAGGATCAGGAAGAACTCGCGCTACCTAATAGCATTCGGCACGTGCGCATGCCTGGGTGGCATCCCCGCAATCCGGAATTCCAGAAGAGGGTATCATGAAATGGTTTACGGGAGGCCGGTGAAACATCCGTCGCTGGACGAGGTCACGCCGGTGGACAGGCACGTCAAGGTCGACTACCGCATGGAAGGATGCCCCATAAACGAGCAGGAAGCGCTGAGAGTTATCAGGGACCTGCTGATCGGCAAGAGGCCCAGGGAGCCTGATTATCCGGTGTGCGTGGAATGCAAGAAGGCGGAGACGCGTTGCCTCTTCAAGGACGGCGTCCCCTGTATGGGTCCGGTGACTAACGGGGGCTGCGGAGCGCCGTGCCCTGCCAGCAGGACAGCCTGCGACGGGTGCAGGGGGCCGCTCCCGGACGCGAACTGGGGCTCCGAGGCCGATCTCCTGTCGGAGCACGGGATAAGCCGTGAAGAGATAAAGTCAATGTTCTCCAAGTACAACACTTCGAAGACTTCCGGGAGGGCTTCAAAATGAGCGGAAAAAGCTTCATTCTGGACTGTCTGACGAAGGTCGAGGGACACGCGAAGCTGAACGTTCAGATGGACGGGAAGAGGGTGAAAAAGGCTGAAATAGAGGTATACGAGCCGTCAAGGTACTTCGAATCGATGGTAGTCGGGGAGAACTATGAAACCGTTCCCAGTATCTCACAAAGGATATGCGGCATTTGCTCGGTCATGCACACCATCACGGCCATAAAAGCGGTCGAGAACGCGATCGGCGTCACGCCTTCCAGACAGACCGAAGACCTGAGGAGGCTCCTGATTTACTCGAGCATTATCCACAGCCACGCGGCACACCTTTTCTTCTTCGCCGCTCCGGATTATCTCGGACTCGACGACGCCGTGGAAATGAGCAGAAAAAGGCCGGAGTGCATGAAACTCGGAATAGACCTGCAGAGGATTGCAAGCGGCATAGTCAGGAAGCTGGGAGGCAGGTCCCTGCATCCCGTAAACCCGAGGGTAGGCTTTTTCAACTCGGTTCCGGGAAAGGGGAAACTGGAAAGCGTGCTGGAAGATTTCAAAAGGCTGAAGCAGCTGTCCGCCAAGGCGGCGAGGCTATTCATGTCATTCAGGCTTCCGGAGTTAGAGAACAAGACGGTATATCTGGGACTTACCAAGCGCGGGGAATATCCCTTGTACGACGGGAACATTTCTATTTTGGACGGCTTCACTTTCGGACCTGCCGAGTACGAAAAGCACATCAAGGAGGAAGTCGTTTTCAATTCGACCGCGAAGTACGCAAGATTCGATGGAAAGCCGTTCATGGTCGGCTCGCTCTCAAGGCTGAACCTCAGCCATAAAAACCTCTCAGACTCCGCCCGGTCGCTGCTGGCCGAATCCGGGACAAAGGTCCCGTGTTACTCCACATTTGTCAACAACTTCGCCCAGACGCTGGAGATGGTTCATTTCGCTGACACTGCAATGGAGACTATCGGAAAATACATGGAGAGTGGCATGAAAGAGGAAAGGCCTAAGATAAGGCCGAGGAAGGGGGACGGCATTGCCGCGTGCGAGGCCCCGAGGGGGACGCTCTACCACCACTACAGGTTCGATGCCAAGGGCAGGGCGACTTTCGCGAACATAATAACGCCCACCTGCCAGAACGTAAGGAACATGGAAT
>JAUXKD010000071.1 GCA_030624445.1 Candidatus Aenigmatarchaeota archaeon | reverse complement strand
TGGTTGGGTCCCAGTATTATGAACTTCTTGGCAGGGGAAAGCGAGGATACAGCGAACGCCGCCGTCCTGCCGGAATACACGTATCCGGCATGAGGCGAAACGACAATGGGGAAGTTCCGGGTTTTGATTCCGGAAAAGAGCTCTTTAAGGTCCGCTTTCAGACTCTCCGGTTCGTTTTCATAGAACATTCCTGCTACGACTGGTCCCCTTGTACTTCCCATCTTTATTTTATTTGTCCGCGGTTTATAATTATATAAGATTTCCATGGTTTACGCGGTTGGTGTTGACATCGGGGGGTCGCATATAGAAGGCGTGCGGATTGACAGCCGTAAGCGTGTGACGAACAAGACCACGATAAAGCTGCCCAAAAGGAGCACCAAGAAGGCCGCTGTCGGAATGCTTTATTCTGTGCTGGATGGTTTGTGCGAGGATAAGGGCCTGAAGGGAATAGGCATTGGCGTTGCCGGTGCCGTGAAAGACGGCGTATTAATCAGGTCCCCGAACTCACCTTTTATGGATTCAACGGACTTCAGGAAGCTGGTGTCGGGGAAGTACGAGACCAGGGTCGTGGTTGACAACGACGTCACCTGCATGGCTTTCGGTGAGATGATGAAAAGGGACGAGGAAAACATACTCGTAGTCACGCTGGGGACGGGAATCGGGGGCGGCCTGGTCAGCGGAGGGAGGCTTTACCGCGGAAAGTCGCATGCCGGGGAGATAGGCCACATGAGCATAAGGTTCGACGGACCGGTGTGCGTCTGCGGGAACACTGGCTGTTTCGAAGAGTACGCCTCTGCCAGAGGCGTCAGAAGACTTGCAGCGGAAATTACTGGCAGGAAAATGGAATCGCACACTGTTTTCGAACAGGCGGCGAAAGGGAACAAGGCAGCACTCAGGGTCTGGAAAGAGTACGGGAAATTGCTCGGGACGGGACTTTCCAACCTCTGCTTTATCCTGGACCCGGAAGTCATCGTCATCGGTGGGGGCATATCCGAGGCTTCTGAATATTTCATGGAGGCCGTGAAAAAGGAAATGAGAAACAGGATGTTCATACCGCTTCCGAAGATAGCGGTCGCGAGAACCTACGCGAACGCCTTCGGCGCCGCATGCATGGCTTTGGAAGGTCAGCCGAGGTAACCCAGCTCTTCTTTGTTCTCTTCCTTGGACGTTCCCGCTTTCATCTTCTCCATCAGCTTTTCGTACTGACTTATGATTTCGGTGTTTATGGTGGGCCGGCTCTTTTTCATGGCTTCGTTGAAGTGTCTCTTGTCAACCGATTTAATCTTCATGTTCTCCCTGAGAGCATTCAGACCCGCCTCTCTGCATAAAGCCTCGATGTCGGCCCCGGAATAACCATTCGTCTCTCTTGCAAGTTTCTTAAGGTCCACGTTTCTTGTCAGCGGCATCTTCTTGGTATGGACCTTGAACACCTCGAGCCTCGCCTTTTCCTCCGGTGCCGGGACGAGCACCTGCCTGTCGAACCTTCCAGGCCTGAGTATAGCCTGATCCAGCATGTCGGGCCTGTTCGTTGCCGCAATGACCACGACGTTGTGCAGGTCTTCGAGGCCGGACATCTCCGTCAGTATCTGGGACACTATGTTTTCCGTAACCCTCGTCCCCGTTTCCATGCCCCTCCTTGGGGCGAGCGAATCTATCTCGTCGAAGAATATTATGCTTGGAGCGACCTGCTTGGCCCTCCTGAATATTTCCCTCACCTTCCTCTCGGACTCTCCGACCCACATGGTCAGAACCTCCGGGCCCTTGACCGAGATGAAGTTCGCTCCGGCTTCAGTAGCGACGGCCTTGGCGAGCATCGTCTTCCCGCAGCCCGGGGGCCCGTACAGCATGATTCCCGTCGGCGGCCTTATGCCGATCCTTTCGAAAGACTTCGGGTGCTGTAACGGCCACTCTATCATTTCCTTGAGCGACTGCTTGACCTCGTCAAGTCCTCCCACGTCCTCCCATCTGGTGTTCGGGATCTCGATCATAACTTCCCTCATGGCCGAAGGTTCGACCATCTTGAGGGCGTTGTCAAAGTCTGTTTTTGTGACCTTGAGCTTTTCCAGCACCTTGGGGTCGAGCTCCTCGGATTTCTTCCAGGATATGCCTGGAAGGGTTCTCCTGAGAGATGACATCGCGGCCTCCTTCGCAAGGGCCTCCAGGTCGGCCCCGACGAAGCCGTACGTTATCTCGGAGAGCTTGTCCACGCTCACGTCTTCTGTAAAGGGCATGTTCCTCGTGTGTATCTGCAGTATCTCCTTCCTGCCCTTCTGGTCGGGCACGCCTATCTCTATCTCCCTGTCAAACCGGCCGCCCCTTCTGAGAGCGGTATCAATGGCGTTAGGCCTGTTCGTAGCGGCTATCACGATAACCTTTCCCCTGGATTTCAGCCCGTCCATGAGGCTGAGAAGCTGGCTGACCACCCTCCGTTCCACTTCCCCGGTCACGTCCTCTCTCTTCGGGGCTATTGCGTCGATCTCGTCGATGAAGATTATGCTCGGGGAGCTTTTTTCTGCGTTCTCAAAAATCTTCCTCAGGTTCTCCTCCGATCCGCCGTACCATTTTGACATAATCTCAGGGCCTGCTATCGAAAAGAAGCTCGCTCCCGACTCGTTCGCAACGGCCCTGGCGAGAAGGGTCTTTCCCGTTCCCGGGGGACCGTAAAGCAGAACGCCCTTAGGCGGGTCTATGCCGAGCCTTGTGAAGAGTTCGGGGTGCCTGAGCGGCAGTTCCACCATCTCCCTTATCTTTTCGATGTCATCATGCAGACCGCCGATGTCCTCGTACGTGACCGTTGGTATGGCCTTCTCCTCTATTTCCATGGCCTCGGGGCTTATCTCGAGTTCTGTCTCGTCCGTGATCTTTACGGCCTCTTCCGGCTGGGTAGAAACAACAACGAGCTTCGTCTCTCCAGGAACGGGCGTGAATGGGACGTCGAAGGACTCGATGTCTATGTCGAACGCCCTGAAGATGTCGTCGAACGGGCTCGGTGACATTCTCCTGCGGCTAACGACGGGGAAGGGCATCAGTATGTCGCCTTTCATCACCGGCCTGAAAAGCAGGTTCTTCCTCATGAGTTCGGGGCTCACGAGCAGTCTCATGCCTTTCTGGGCGGGTGCCAGGACGACCTTCCTGGCTCCTTTCGTCTCCGTCTTCTCTATTTTTATAGTTTCTCCGACCCCTATGCCGGCATTCCTTCTCGTTATGCCGTCCATCCTTATCAGGCTGAGCCCGGCATCGGCGGGATACGCCCTCACGGCTATCGCGACGGTCTCCCGCTGACCCGTCAGCAGAACGATGTCGCCCTCTCTTATGCCGAGTTCGCTCATGCTCTTGGTGTCCATCCTGACTATGCCTCTGCCCGACTCCGTCCTGTCGGTCAGTTCCCCAACCTTGAGCTTTAATTCCTTTTCCGCCATATTACATCATCCGTTATTTTAACGATTATCAAATATTATTATTGGTCCTCATTCTTAATATTATTGAGTGCCTCGTCTTTATTACCTCCAATCCCGGCTCCTTCCTGACTGTCTCAATGATCCTTACGTACTTGCGGATGGTGATGTTATGGATGCCGGTTTCCTGCGACAGCTCGTTGATGGAGAAAGGCCTGCCTTTTTCGAGGGCGGTTATAATTTCTTCTATAATTTCAAGTGGGTCCTTTCTCATAATCTATCACTCGGTTTCAGTATGATTTCGAAGTATCATTTCCAGCTGAGTCCCAATCCGGTTCATATCAGTTCAGGCACAGCTGCTGTCCCAGAAGGCAGGTCGCTTTCCCGGGATATGCTCCCAGCCCTCCCCTTCTGTCTCTCTTGTCCAGCTTCTCCTCGTAGTACCTCTCTATCCATTTGCTGATGATGTCGTAATCCACACCATTTTCGACATCATCCGTTGTTATCGCACTTTCCGCTTCTACC
>JAUXKD010000070.1 GCA_030624445.1 Candidatus Aenigmatarchaeota archaeon | reverse complement strand
CCCTGATTTCGTTCTCCAGCGCAACTTCGAGAACCATGCGCTCGTTGCTGAAGTCGGCATCCCTTCTGAAGCCCATATCCTCGATTCTCAAATAATCATCGTGGCTTTTTGTACCCTTTCTCTTCTTCGTTTTTTTATGTTTCCCTGTCACGTCAGACACCCATACATTAAGAATAGTATAAGGCAGATATTAAATTTGTTATTATTAACATTACAAATCCTTTTTAGTGCTCGTTCGTTGTTCTTTCCTTTTTACACGCACACCCCAAACGTGCAGAACTTTTCCCGGTTTTCTTCTCCATCACTTTTTGATATCTCGTTCCTGCTCATCCCATTTTCAAGTTCGGAAAGGGCGCTTCTGAAATTCTTTTTCATCAGCTTGCAGCTGGTTAAAAGCCAGCAGCTATCGATGTGCCCAAGGCAAAGTGTTATGGTCATGTCGTTCTTCCTGCATGTAACCGAGTTTTCCTTTTTGAGCTTCCTGCCGCATATCATGCAGTTCACATTATATCATCCCCTCTTTCTCGTTGCGAAACGCCCGAATCAATAACGTCAGAATGGAAATCAACAGTCAGCCGACCAACGGCCTGACAGAGAATATCGCGGTGAAGTTTCCGTCATGCTTTTCCTTGATTGCCTTTATGTCGACAGGCTGCCCACCCGCTTTTTGCAGCTCGAACTTCAGGTCATCGAAATAGTCATAGAAGCCGCAAGTGAGGCAGAATTTTCCGTAAAGATTCATGATTATGCTGTTCCTTTTTGTCCCGATAAAGGACACCACCGCCTCCGGAGACCTGTACTTGTTGTACTCACTTACCACCTTTCGGATGGTCCTTTTGGTTAACATATTAATCACGAAATATTTATATACTAGTTACCGAATATATAATAAATATATACGAAATATATAAATCTATCATACGAAATTCGCAAAAGATTGATAAAAAACATATCAAATTCGTGATGTGAATGGTTGGGAAAAGGGACATGCAGATACTGGAGGAGCTCATGGAAAATTCCAGGCTGCCTTTTCTGCGGATCGCAAAAAAAATGAGAATCAGCGAGGCCACCGTGAGAAAAAGGGTCAGGGACATGCAGGACGCGGGCGTTATAAAGAAGTTCACCACGGACGTTGACCCGTCAAAGATCGGGTACGGAACCACGGCGATAATCGGGCTTGACGTAAGCCCTGAAAAGTTCCTGGAAAACGCCAGGAAGCTTGCCACCATAGAGGAAGTGAAATGGGTTGCAACCTCCAGCGGGGACCATATGATAATGGCCGAGATCTGGGCCAGGGACGGCATGGAACTCACCCGCCTGATATCCGAAAAAATAGGCAGCCTGACGGGAGTAACGAAGGTCTGCCCCGCGGTTATACTCGAAAAACTTAAATGAACTCCTCCCCATATCATTAAATTGATCGTCTTGGGTAGGCGGATGATTCGGTATGGTTTTGAAGCTGTACAATACTCTGACAAGGAAAGTGGAAGTTTTCAAACCGAAGAAGGGGAAAGCTGTGGGGATGTACTCCTGCGGGCCCACGATCTACGATTACGCCCACATCGGCAACCTCCGGGCCTACGTATTCTCGGACCTTCTGAAGAGGTACATGGAATACAGGGGGTTCAGGGTCGATCATGTCATGAATCTCACGGACGTGGACGACAAGACCATAAAGGGCGCAAGGAAGAAGGGCGTATCCCTCAGCCGGTACACAGAGAAATACAAAAAGGCGTTCTTCGAGGACATCAAGAAACTAAGCATCAAGCCCGCCAGCGTTTATCCTGAAGCGAAAAAGCATGTAAAGGAGATGGTTGAAATTGTCAGGATCCTTCTGAAGAAGGGGTATGCGTACAAGAGCGAAGACGGCTCCGTTTACTACGACATATCCAAGTTCAAGGGATACGGAAAGCTGTCCAAGCTGAAGCTCGAGGGCCTGAAGGCGGGAGCCAGGGTCAGCCATGACCAGTACGAAAAGGAGGATGCGCAGGATTTCGCCCTGTGGAAGGCGTGGTCGAAAGAAGACGGCGATGTCGCCTGGGAGACCGGAGTTGGGAAGGGCAGGCCCGGATGGCACATAGAATGCTCCGCGATGTCGATGAAATACCTCGGTAAGCACTTCGACGTGCACACGGGCGGAGTGGACCTGATTTTCCCGCACCACGAAAACGAGATAGCCCAGTCAGAGGCTGTGACAGGGAAACCCTTCGTGAATTACTGGGTGCATAACGAGCACCTGCTTGTGGACGGGAGGAAGATGTCCAAATCCCTTGGTAACTTTTACACTCTCCGGGACCTGCTGAAGAAAGGATACTCCGGAAGGGCCGTCAGGTATCTTCTTGCTGCGACCCATTACAGGCAGAAGCTGAACTTCACACTGAAGGGGCTGGAGGGGGCGAACAACTCCGTGAACAGGCTACTTGATTTCATGGACATGCTCGGGCGTGCAAAGGGTGACGGTGATGGCAAGAAAACAGACAGGCTGATCAGGACGGCCGCGGAAAAATTCGGGAAGGCCATGGACAGCGACCTCAACGTTTCCGAGGCGCTCGCTGTGATCTTCGATTTCGTGCGGGGTATCAACAGACTGTCCGAAAAGGGAGAGCTGGGAAAGGGGGAGGCCAAAAAGGTGAAGAAAATCATGCTCGACTTCGATAAGGTTCTGGGTATCCTGGAAACGGGTGAAAAGGTCATCAGTGAGGAGATCGAAAAGCTCATCCGGGAAAGGGAGGACGCCAGGAAGAAAAAGGATTTCGCAAAAGCAGACAGGATAAGGAAGAAGCTCGGGGATATGGGAGTGATCCTCGAGGACGCCCCCGACGGCGTGAAGTGGAAGATAAGGAAGGAATGAGATGAGGCAATTAGACAGGGATAAACTGAGAAGGGAACTTATAGAGATCTATTCGGCATACATCAAGAACCCTACGGACATCCAGATGAAAAAGAGGGCAAGGATGCTTCACACGGCCTACGGGAGCGCGGGACCGAAGGTTGACAAGTTCATGAGACGTGCGATCAGCCTGCTCGTTGACATCGGATGGGACCTGCCGGAACCGCCAAAGCCGTCAAAGGAAGCCGTGGAGCAGCTGGTCTTCGCCCTTGCATCCAGAAAGGCTTGATAACATCGCTCTCAATCCGATTCTGTCCAGAAATTTCCCAAACTTCCCAATAAAGATATAAGTTTTTCTTCACAACATATTATAAGATATAAGAAGTGTTGCGAGGACGACGCATGTTGAAGAAAATTGGCAACGTGACCCTCATAGATCTTTCTGATTCAGATTCCAACATATACGTGATTGACAACATGGTGATAGACTCCGGCACCGGATTCAACTTCAACAGGTTGATGTCGATTTTCAGTGCGATGAAGAAGGACATAGCTTCCATAGAATGGGTGGTAAACACCCACGGCCATTTCGATCATATCGGAGGCAACGGCTATTTCCTTAACGCCAAGATAGCCATACACGAGCTTGAAGCCTCCATACTCGAGAACGGTGACAATGATATGAGCTTTTCCGAATTCTTCAACGGCCAGGTGCATCCGAGAAACGTTGACAGAAAGCTCAAGGAAGGCGACGAGATAAACGGGTTCAAAGTGATCCATACGCCGGGCCACAGCCTGGGTTCCATATGCCTCTACGACGAGAAGGAGAAGATACTCTTTTCCGGCGACACGGTATTCGCGGAAGGCGTGGGCCGTACCGACCTCCCGGGGGGGAGCCAGGAGGATATGAAAAAATCCCTGGAAAGGCTGAAAGGCCTGGAAATAGCGAAGCTGCTGCCGGGACACGGTGCACCGGTCCTGGAGAACGTGAAGCTGGCGATGGACAGCATTTCTGATTCTTTCTATTGAACGGGAGCCAAGGACACCTTTATTAGCAGGGCGCCGAATATTAAACTTATGATAAGCTATGAGAGAGACCTCTGGCTGCAGGGAGAAATCGAGTCCATAGCCAGGAAGCTGGGTTTCCACTG
>JAUXKD010000131.1 GCA_030624445.1 Candidatus Aenigmatarchaeota archaeon | reverse complement strand
TATCCATGGATTCTTTCTCGAAGGCCACGATATTGATGCCGTGATCGAACCGGGCAAACTTGAATTCAAACTGCGCCACCCCTCGCAAGGGAAAGAGTATAACTCCGTAAAAGAGATCGTTTTCACGGCGGACCGTCCCGGAAAATTCCGCTACCGTTGCTCGCATACCTGCGGATCCCTCCACCCCTTCATGCAAGGCGAACTGATCGTGCGGCCCAATTATCCTTTCGCGGCAGGCCTGGGCGGCGCGGTAGGAATATTCATATCGTCGTTTGTGGTCTTGTTCCTCAAGGGAAGAAGTTCCGGGGAGCCGCATACAGAGGAAACGTAAAATGGCACATCGGCAAAACGCGACAGCGGCGCTCCCCGCAACCCTTTCGAAGAACGCGGGAAAGGTCGGGTATCGAAGAATCAACATCTTTGAGAAGCTCCCCTGGCTGAAGAGGATCTGTAAATGGCGCAGCTTCCAGTTCCTGCTTGTTTTTCCCAACCTGGTTTTCTTTTACTTTTTCCTGATCGCAGGGATTTTCGGATCTCCCGTCGGTAACCGAAATATCATTATCATATTTGTCTGGATTTTGTGGTGGTTCTTACTCATCACTTTCATGGTCCCCTTTTTGTCCCGTATCTGGTGTGTCGTATGCCCGTTTCCGTTCTTTGGAGAATGGTTTCAGCGCAGGGCTCTAATCGGGGTACGGACCGGAAAGACCGTGGGTCTGCACAACAAGATGTACGGGCTCAACAAAAGGTGGCCCAAATCGCTGAGCAACATATGGCTTCAAAACATTGGGTTTCTGGCTATGTGCACGTTTAGTGCGCTTCTTCTCACCCGTCCGATCGTCAGCGTGATCGCCCTGGGCGGGCTCTTCGTCATTGCGACAATTCTCGCGATGATTTATCGTCAGCGCGCCTTTTGCCTGTACATCTGCCCCGTGAGCGGATTTCAGGGCCTTTATGCTATGACCTCGATGATTGCTTTGCGCTCGGTCGATCCTCAGATATGCCAGAAGGAATGCAAGACGAAGAATTGCCTGACAGGTAGTGAGAAGGGGTGGGCCTGCCCTTGGTACCAATACATGGGGAAGATGGACCGGAACAACTACTGCGGACTTTGCATGGAGTGCGTCAAGAGCTGTCCCAACGATAACATCGGCCTTTTCGCAAGACCGTTCTGCGCTGACACGCAGATCAAGGGGTATGACGAATCGTGGAAGGCGTTCATAATGTTGGCGCTTGCCAGCGTCTACTCTGTGACGCTGCTTGGCCCGTGGGGAACGGTGAAGGACTGGGCGAACATCAGCGAGACTGGTAACTGGAAAGGTTTCCTGGTCTATGCGGGTATCATCTGGTTCACCGCTCTCGTCGCGATTCCTGCGCTGTGGGCGCTTGCTTCCTGGCTCGGTAAGCGTCTGTCCGGAACAGACAGTGTCCCCGCCAAAGCCCTTTTCTTGAGGTACTCCTACGTCCTGGTACCTTTAGGTCTTTTGGCCTGGATCGCGTTCAGTTTTCCCCTGATAATGGTGAACGGTTCGTATATAATCTCGATAGCTTCGGACCCTATGGGATGGGGTTGGAACCTCTTTGGTACGGCACACTTTCCCTGGACCCCGTTCTTCCCGGAATACACCGT
Source organism: Candidatus Aenigmatarchaeota archaeon (assembly GCA_030624445.1). Taxonomy (GTDB): domain Archaea; phylum Aenigmatarchaeota; class Aenigmatarchaeia; order QMZP01; family JAFGSV01; genus JAUXKD01. The sequence goes on along the minus strand of JAUXKD010000131.1, from coordinate 919 downwards.
TTATGTACAGATTCCGCTGCTTCTCTTCGGTCTTTGGTTCTCCCTCAAGCGGGGCTACGATATCGCGAAGACTCTTTATCCAAATACAACTCAGGCAGCACGCAGCCTGATCCCCGTCGGAGTGCTGTGCACGGCGTTCACGGTTTTCTTCTTAAGATTGTTTACAGGATGAAGCACGGGGTTCAACAGCTTTACGTGGCTTTCGAATTAGGAGTTAGACAATGAAATTGAAAGAAATGCTAGCCGCTCTGAGCGTGTTGATAAGCCTGGTTGCCGTTCCGGTTTTCGTCAGCTTCTACCATCACAGGCACGTCCTCGCTCACTTCCCGTCAGAAGCCAGGATTCTCGATCTCACCGGAGTTCAAGACGGTGGCGTCTTCACATTGGAAAGGGTTGACGGGACTAACTATTGGTGGAAGGACTTTGCGTCCGCGACTATCTACCTCGAAGAGGGCGACCAAGTGGTGCTGCGCCTCCACAGTGCTGACGTGCATCACCGGTTTTACGTTCCCGACCTCGACGTGGGCCCAATTGAGGTGGAACCGGGCCATACGGAAGTGGTACAATTCCAGGCAGGTGCTCCGGGCACTTATCGGTACTATTGCACGTCAATCTGTGGCGATTGTCATTTCTATATGCAGGGGTGGATCGTGGTTACACGCAAAGGAGAAACTCCTGAGGCGCCTAACCTCGGCGTATGTCAACACGAGCTTGAGAAACCTTCTGAGGATAACATGATCGTATGGGGACGTTATCTGCACCAGAAGATGGGTTGTATCACGTGTCACGGCACAGACGGTCAGGGTGGCATTGAAAACCCGAACTACATCAAGAAACCCCCGCCAGCCCATAACACGCTGGCAGAAAAATTCTTTCTGCAAGAAAAGGAAGATGCCGATACGTTTGTGAATCTCCTCCT
>JAUXKD010000106.1 GCA_030624445.1 Candidatus Aenigmatarchaeota archaeon | reverse complement strand
GGGAGGGTTGTCGGACTGAAAGACAAAATCGCGGTCGTTGACTATTTCGGCGAGCGCAGGAACGTTCTCAACGAATTCCTCGACGTCAAAGCGGGCGATTACGTTTATGCGCAGGGCGGTATTCTGATCAACAGGATACCGGAAAGGGATGCCCTTGAAATCCTGGAGGTCTGGAAGCAGAAGTTTTTTGAGCTTAAAGAGATCGACAGGAGGACTGCGAAGCCGGGCGGGACCAGTAAGGCTTCCGGCGGCACGCTCACGGTCCTGCAGAAGGCGAACCTCAACAAGAGGCTGGTTAAGAACGAGCTGCTCGAACTGTTGAGAATGGACGGCAAGGAAGAGACGAGGCTGCTGTTCGATACCGCAAACAGCGTGAGGCAGAAAGAGCACGACAACGCCTGCTGCGTCCACGGTATAATCGAATTCTCCAATCACTGCCGGGTCGATTGTTCTTACTGCGGGATCAGGAGGAGCGGGAAAATAAAGAGGTACCGGATGAAGCCCGGTGAAATAATAGATGCCGCCAGGCACGCGGCGAACGAACTGGGTTTCAAGGCGCTCGTCCTGCAGTCCGGGGAAGACCCGTGGTATGACGAGGAGAAGCTGCTTGGGATAGTGAAGGCGGTAAGGAAGCTGGACGTCCTCATATTTCTCAGCATAGGGGAAAGAAGCAAATCCACGTTCAAAAAGCTTTACGACGCCGGCGCGAGGGCCGCCCTTCTGAGGTTCGAGACTGCGAACAGGGACACCTTCCGGAAGGTGCGTCCCGGGACGAGCTTTGAAAAAAGAATCGAACTGATCAGGTATCTCAAGAGTATCGGCTACGTCGTTGCGACCGGCTTCCTGATAGGGCTGCCCGGCGAAAGCGATGAGAACATCGTGGACAACATAATGTTCACCAAATCGCTGAAAGCTGACATGTATTCCTTCGGGCCGGTGATGCCTGCGCGGGGGACCCCGCTGGAGAACATCGACATGACCGGCAAGGAGGCTGTTCTCAAGGCGATAGCGATAACGAGAGTCGTGGACAGGAAGGCAAAGATACTGGTGACCACGGCTCTCGAAACACTGGAGAGTGATGCCAGGAGAGACGGCCTGATGGCCGGTGCGAACTCGCTGATGATAAACGTGACCCCGCCGCAGTACAGGAATTTGTACAGAATTTATAATAATAAAGCGGGAAACGATAGGGACGTCGAAGAGAACATTAACGATACGGTCGAACTTCTTTATTCGCTGGGCAGGGCGCCAACCGACCTGGGAGTGTGATTGGGATGCCGAAAGTCGAAGACATCATATCCGAAGACAGAATAAACGGAATCCTGGAAGAAACGAAAAACCCCTCCCAGGCCAGGGTATCTGAAATCCTAAGGAAGGCCTCGGAGAAAAGGGGGCTGGATCTGGAGGACGTCGGTTATCTGCTCAACACCAAAGACCCGGGACTGACGCGCAAAATGTTCGATACGGCGTCCAGGATAAAAAAGGAGATCTACGGGGAGCGCCTGGTTTTCTTCGCCCCTTTGTACATATCCAGCTACTGCATCAACGATTGCGTATACTGCGGTTTTCATCGCGGGAACACGAAACCGCGAAAGAGACTGACCCTTGAAGAGATCCGGGGGCAGGTAAAAATACTCGAAGACATGGGTCATAAACGGCTTCTTGTCGAGTCTGGGGAGGACCCTGACGAGAACACCATCTATTACGGGGCTGAGGCGATCAAGACGATCTACAGCACCAGGTCCGGCACCGGCGAGATAAGGCGGGTCAATGTCAACGTCGCTGCAACGACGGTCGAGAACTACAAAAAACTGAAGGCGGTGGGCATAGGCACTTACCAGCTTTTCCAGGAGACCTACCACAGGGAAACCTACGAGATGCTGCACGACGGACCGAAGGCCGATTACGAGAGGCAGCTCTTCGCGCACGACAGGGCCTTCGAGGCGGGCATCGACGATGTCGGCCTTGGCGTCCTTTTCGGGCTTTACGATCACAGGTTTGAAGTTCTGGCCCTTGTTTCCCATGCCCGGTACCTGGACAGGAAACTCGGCGTGGGTCCGCACACGTTCTCCGTGCCGAGATGGCAGCCCGCGGACACGGTCGAATGGGAAAAGGCTCCGTATCCCGTATCGGAAGACGAGCTCCTGAAGATAATCGCCATTCTGAGGATGGCCGTCCCATATACGGGCATGATAATCTCGACCCGGGAAAGGCCCGAAATCAGGGCCAGGGCGTTCGAGATAGGCATCTCCCAGACCTCGGCAGCTTCACGCGCCTCCCCTGCCGGTTACGGGAAAGCTGAAGAGCTTTCACAGTTCTCCCTGTCGGACCACAGGTCGGTGGATGACGTTCTGAAGGGCATCCTGGAACAGGGCCTTCTTCCGAGCTTCTGCACGGCCTGCTACAGAAAGGGACGCACCGGAGCGGCGTTCATGGACCTGGCAAAGCCGGGCGACATCCAGGAACTGTGCCGGCCCAATGCGATCCTTACGTTCAAGGAGTATCTCGAAGACTACGCCTCACCGGAAGTCAGGGAGCTGGGGCAGAAAATACTGGACAAATGCCTTAACCAGATCACTGATGGAAACGTGAGAAAAGAGGCGGAGGCCCGTCTGGAAAGGATCAAGAAGGGAGAGAGGGACCTGTTTTTCTAACCAGCAAACTATCTTTCCGTTTCATAAAACTGATCGTCGATATATCTATTTTAAATTCCACCAAAATCTTACATTCGAATTTTCAGGTTCCATAAGTTCATTCAACACTTCTCTGTTTCGTTCGAAAATCCCTGGGTCTTTTCTTGAATCCTTTGTAATATACAAACTAGGGTGTCTTTTTCCATCTCTGTAGACATGAGCAATTGTGCCTTGATACTCTTTATCTTCTGTTT
>JAUXKD010000114.1 GCA_030624445.1 Candidatus Aenigmatarchaeota archaeon | reverse complement strand
GCCATCGTGCCAACTTACAACGAGTCGAATTTCGAGAGGAACATCCAGCTGACCCACAAGGTGAAAAAGAACGGCCTGATCAGTGAGATCGTGGTGACAGACGGTTATTCAAAAAGGCACGAACCCTCAGAAATCCTGAAGAGCCTGAGGGAACGGGGAATTGATATCGACTTTTCAATAATCCATCAGAACGGCGCTGGAAAGGGTGACGCAATCGAATCCGCAGTGAAATATGCCCACGCTCAGGGTCATGACTTCTGTATTATCTTGGACTCTGACAACATGCCTGCTCTTTCAAGAGTTTTCCCCGGTTCGCCCGTGGATATTGACATAGAGTTCTTCTTAAGAAATTTTATAGGCTCTATCATTGACGAAGTGAAGACACAGGGCACTGAAAAGGCAAAAAGAGTGTTGTTCAAGGCTTCTTACATGAGGATGCCGCAGCTCAAGAAGTCCTTTGAACTCAGGTTCGGACTGGTTACAAGGATAATTAAAGACTTTTACAAAAGAGCCCTGAATTCATCACACAACCTTTATCCGCTCAGCGGTGAAGTCGCTTTCAATCCGAGGTTTCTGCTGGAGAAACTTAGCCTGAATGGAGATGTTTTGGAGATTATGGGACTGTCCAAAAGACAGTTCTCGGGTTGTAACGTTCCCTCCGGATTCTGTCTCGAGACATTCTGGAATTGTATAATCGACATGATGGGTTATAACATTCGTTATGTAAACACGTACCTCCATCACCATGGTCCCGTTATAAAGTCTACAAAGACCGACATAGGCGAGCAAACAGGTGAAGTTCTGACGGGCACGTTCGCAGCCATTCTCACAGCTCTCGTCTACAAAGGCGATAACAGAAAGATAATTCTAAAGTTGTTGCGTAAGGTGCCTCTGGAAGTATTGAGGTCAAGAAGGCTGGCCCTTAATTTAAAGAGTGAAATGATATCGTACAAAGATCTTGTTTGAGATTCAACTTTTAAAATTTGACAGCGAAATTATCCACATGGCCCAAAAAATCAGTCTGCCCGAACCTCTCCATGCACTCCTGGGAGGAATAGAATTCAGCGCGCTCTCGAACTTCTACGGGGCGCCGGGCACAGGGAAGACCAACCTCTGCCTGCTGCTTTGCGTTGAGTGTATTAAAAACGGAGGGAGAGTCGTGTATATAGACACCGAAGGCGGTTTTTCACTTGAGCGGCTGTCCCAGCTTGCATCCAATGTGGATGAGGTCCTGAAGAGCATAGAGCTGATAGAACCCAGGAACTTCAAGGAGCAGGGAGATGTGATACGTTCCCTGGGAAAGAAAGATGCCGATCTCATTATACTCGATTCCGCCGCCGCCCTGTACAGGCTCGAATACTCCGACCCTGAAAAAGAAGCCTTGGACGCGAGCAGGGAACTGAGCAGGCAGATGTCGATATTGTCAAGCCACGCGAGGGAAAAAAAGATTCCGGTGGTCGTGACCTCGCACACGTACAAGAACTGGGACACGGAAAATCATGAGATCGTGGGCGGGGATTCCGTGCGGTACTGGTCAAAGGCCATGGTGTTTCTGGAAAGGACTGGGAAAATGACTGAGAGGAGCGCAACGATAATCAAGCACAGGTGGCAGCCGGAGGGCAAAAGCGTCAAGTTCGTGATAACGGAGGATGGGCTGAAGCCGACAAGCGGGTTCAAGATTTTTTAGGTGTAAGAATATATTTATGACTTTTTGCTCTCGCTCTTTCTCTTAACTTTTTCTTTACCTTTTGCTTTACTTTTTGATTTCTTGCCTTTCTCTTCTTTTTTCTTGTAGTAGTTGAATCCATGCTCAATGCAGAATTTCCAGGGCCTTTTGCCCTTGGATTTCACCAGTATCAAAAACAGCCCGCACTGACATTTCCTGGAGAGAACGGTCAGGTAGCCGTGCTGCGGAAGGGGGAATGAATTTCTGCATTTGGGGTAATTGTTGCATCCCACGAACCTTTTTCCCGTCCTGCGGGAATGGATTATCATCATCTCTCCATGCTCGCACTTCGGGCACTTCCCGACGTCGTGCTGCACCTGTTCGTATTCCCTCACCGCCTCTTTCATCTCGTTGCCTATGTGGCGCTCGTGCTTCTTGAAATTCGTCAGTATCTTTCTGAGTTCAATCTCCGCATCCTTGATCACCTTATCGCTTTTCTTCTTGTTGTTTTCTATCTCTTCCATGTCCCTTTCGAACCTTCTCGTGAGATCCACCGAAACGATTTCAGGGCTGTACTTCTCAAGTGCTGAGGTCACGGCCTTACCGAGTTCAGTCACAATGATCGAGCTTTCCCTTATGTAGCCTCTCTCGTAAAGCGTGTGCAGTATATGGGCCCTCGTGGCCTTTGTGCCCAAGCCAAGCTCGTCCATCTCCTTGAGTATCGACGCCTGAGAGTATCTGCTCGGCGGCTGGGTTTCCTTTTCCAGCATGTCTGTTTTATTGACCCGGACGTCGTCCCCTGTCCTTATTTCCGGCAAGACTACTTCCTTTATCCTCGTGAATGGGCTGTAAAACTCCATCCACCCTTCCTTTATGGTTACAGCGCCGTGGGCCCTGAACTCCTCCCTGCCCACGAGGATTGAAATTCTGATGAGCTTCCGCACGGCGGGATCGGAGAACGTCGCCAGAAACCTTTTCACGATGAGGTCGTATACTTTTTTCTGGTAGTTGTTCAATCTCTTTGGCTTGGCCCCTGTGGGGAATATGGCAGGGTGGGCCGGGTCTTTTTTCTTTCCCTGATTTGGCCTCAGTGATTTTTTCGAAAGCAGCTTCTCGCAGAGGTTTTCAAACCACTTCTGGCCGG
>JAUXKD010000102.1 GCA_030624445.1 Candidatus Aenigmatarchaeota archaeon | reverse complement strand
GATGTCTACGAATATCTGGAGAAGACCCCGGCACGGCTCAAAAAAATTGAGGAGATCGCAAGAATATTCAGGGAGGCTGGTTCCAGGGACCTGCCGATAACAGTTCTTCTGCTGCAGGGGAAGGTCTTCCCTTCCTGGAGCGAGCTCGATACCGGCATCGCGGACAAGACGGTAATCAAAATAACCTCAAAGGCCACCGGATTCCCTGAAAAGGAAGTGGTGAAGTGCTTCAACGAAACAGGGGATCTTGGCCTGACTGTCGAGAAGTTGATGGTCAGAAAAAGGCAGAGAACCCTGGGATCCAAGCACGTTGACATAGAGAAGGTGTTCCAGAACCTGAAGAAGCTGGCCTCTGTTGAAGGTAAGGGTTCGCAGGACGTCAAGATTAATATAGTCAAGGAGCTGATAATGCACTCTTCCTCCAAAGAGGCGAAGTACATTGTCAGGACGGCTCTAGGCCAGCTCCGGGTTGGCGTTGCGGAGGGTGTCGTGAGAGATGCGATAGCGTCCGCGTTCTTCCCGGGTAAGGAAGGGGACGAGAAAAAGGAAATCGTTAAGGCGATAGAGTGGGCCTGGTTTCTGAGGCCGGATTACGGCGAAGTGGCCTGTCTCGTGAAGGAGAAAGGCCTGAAAGGCCTTGAGGAAGCCATTCTGGAACTGGGGAAGCCGTTTCACGTCCTGCTCGCGGAAAAGTCACCTTCACTGAAAGACGCTCTGGAGGCTTACGAGCACCCGCAAATTGAGATCAAATACGACGGTGCCAGGATACAGGCCCACAAGGACGGTGAGAAGGTATGGCTCTTCACGAGGAGGCTGGAAAACGTCACTGCGCAGTTCCCTGACATTGTCGACATGGTGATGGACGGCGTGAAAGCGAAAAAATGTATTATAGAAGGCGAGGTCATGGCAACAAACCCGAAAACAGGGAGGTCCGCACCCTTCCAGATACTTTCACAAAGAATCCGCAGGAAGTATGACATAGAAAAAATGATAAAACAGATACCCGTCCAGGTCAACTGGTTCGATGTAGTCTTTCTGGAAGGCAGGCAGCTGTTTGATAAGACGTTCAGGGAAAGGAGAAAGCTGCTGGAGTCCGTGTTTAAAACGGTTCCCGGAAAGTCCCAGGTCGCGGTTCCTCTGATCACGAAGAACCTGAAAAAGGCTGAGAGGTTCTACCAGGACGCGCTTTATGCGGGACAGGAGGGCGTGATGGTGAAGAACCTTGACGCCAGATATCAGCCAGGGAGGAGGGTTGCAGGCGGATGGCTGAAGGTGAAGCCGATCATGGAAACCCTCGACCTTGTGATAACGGGCTCCCAGTGGTGGACTGGCAAAAGGGCGGGATGGATGGGCTCGTTCGCCTTAGGCTGCAGGGACCGGGCGGGCGGCGATTTTCTCGAGTGCGGCATGATGGGGACGGGGGTGAAGGAGAAGAAGAAAACGGACGCCGATATTACATTCAAGGACCTAACCGAGACTCTGAAGCCGTACGTTACAGGAGAGAAGGGGAACGCGATCAAAATCAGGCCGAAGATAGTTCTGGAAGTGGCCTACGAGGAGATCCAGAAGAGCCCGAACTACAGCTCAGGCTATGCGCTCCGGTTTCCCCGGATGGTAAGGCTAAGGCCCGACAAGAGCCCGGAAGACGCCGATGACATAGAAAGAATACTCAAGCTATACAAGCAGCAGAAGGGCGGACAGTGAAATTCTATCCTGCCAGTTTTACATTTTAAAGAGGTCTTTTCCTTTCCGCCATTTTCTTTGCAGAGTACGCCCTCTGTAATGCGGAAAAATTCGTAAGGAATGCGAGAAGGACGATCGTGTACGTGAGGTAGGTTGTGTCGAAGATCGCTAGAAGGATGCCGGCGAACAGTATGATAAGCCTCTCGGCCCTTTCCAGGATGCCGCCTTTAAGCTCTTTATCCACGAGCCCCTTTTCCATTGCAGCCGATTTCGCGTAGGTCGTGAGCATGGAACCCATGAAATAGAGGAACAGCCAGACGGCTGCCGGGAAGACGAACCCGGGAAGTCCCACAAAGAGAAGGCCAATGATTATCAGCGATTCGACGTACCTGTCCATCATCGTGTCAAGGTATGCCCCGACCTTCGTGACCTTTCCCATTACCCGCGCGACTGAACCGTCCACGAGATCGAGAAAGGCGGAGAAGAGGAAGAAAGCAGCGGCGTAAAGGAATTCGGATCGCGTGAGAAAATAAAGAGCCACGAGAGCGGGGATTATGCTTATCAGAGTCCATTGGTTGGGCGAGAGCCCAAGCTTGCTGAAAATAACGCCTATCTTCAGGGAAATATTCTCGAACTTCTCCCTTTTTCCGTAAAAAGTCATGTTGTCTCCTTGCCTTTCTTTACTTACAGCCACTAGCTCTCTCTTTCGCCCCTGATGAATTCCTCCACCATTTCCCTCGCGACCGGGTCGGGATACTGCTTTGGCGGGCTCTTCATTGTGTAGGCGGATATGGAGTAAAGCGGACCTCCAATTCCCCGCTCGAGGCCGATCTTCGCCGCCCTCAGGGCGTCGATCACGACCCCTGCGGAGTTAGGGGAGTCTTCAACCTCGAGCCTGGCCTCTATGTTTATCGGGACGTCGCCGAATTTCCTCCCTTCTATCCGCAGGAAGCATAATTTCTTGTCCTTCAGCCAGGGGACGTAGTCCGATGGGGATATGTGCAGGTTGTAAGGATCTATGGGCACCGGCAGGTTCGACTGGACCGCCTGGGTCTTGCTGATTTTCTTTGATTTGAGACGGTCCCTGGCGAGCATGTTTACGAAGTCCGTGTTGCCGCCGACGTTGAGCTGGTAGCTTGATACTATCTTGACGCCCCTCTCCGCGAAAAGCCTGGCAAGCATCCTGTGGACTATGGTTGCGCCCACCTGCGATTTTATGTCGTCGCCTATCATCGGCAGCTTCT
>JAUXKD010000079.1 GCA_030624445.1 Candidatus Aenigmatarchaeota archaeon | reverse complement strand
GCACCCGCCACGACGTGCGCTCCCGGGACTAAGAAATGCTCCCTGACGGGAAATCTGCTGAAATGCAGCGATGACGGGAACAATTGGGTAACCGAAAAGGCGTGCTCGCTTGGCTGCCAGGACAACGAGTGCGTCCCGGTGTGCACCCCCCAGCAGAAGAGGTGCGCGGGAAACATCCTCCAGGAATGCAGCAGCGACGGAAGCGGTTGGAACGACGTGGTGACATGCGAATACGGCTGTGACGCCACGATACCGGACTGCGTGACCGAAGCAACGCCGAATGAAGGAGACACGCGATGCTCGAACGCCACTCTCCAGAATTATACGAGCGGCGGTTGGGAAACGGTTGAAGAGTGCGTATTCGGGTGCGTGGACGGTACCTGCGTGGCTTTCGCTCCCATATCCTTCGAGGGGGTCGATTTTGGCATGATATCGATGGCTGCCTTGCTGATCGTTGCAGCGGGAGGGTTCGGATTCTACTTCTACAGGGTCCGGCCCGGCGCGCTCAACTGGGAGGATCTGGAAGGTAAATGGGAGGTCATCAAGACGACCGCATCCGAACTGACGGACAATCCGGGAGGTTTCTTCAAAAAGAAAGTCCAGCTCACAGGAAAGATAAAGGAAAGCATCCAGTATGAAACGGGAGTCATCGGTTCCACTATTGAGGATGTGTCCGGTCAGATCCTGATGTTCAGCAATCCTCCAGGACCGTCAGGCTGGGTTGTATTGACAGGGGTAGTCGGACAGAACGAGATGGGAGAAGTATACGTGGAAACCCTCGACATAAAGAAGCACTGGCTGTGGTTTTTGAGTGTTTTGAAGAAATACCTGAAATTCTGAACCGGTAGGGCTCTAGAGAATCAACTCGCTGAGGAGGACATAAACGAGTGCGACGTCTACCAGTAACAGGATTCCTATGATCGCAATGCCCAAGAGGAAATCCCCGAACGTGCCTATTATTTCACATTCAGGCATCAGGCCTCCGGTGTCTTCGCAGGACAAAATGGGCCCGATCATTATGATAAAAACGAATACCAGGAAAAAGGTCGTGAAGAATATCGCAACAAGCACTCTCAAGAGCAAACTTCCCTCTACCCCAGTTACGTTTTCCATGGTTCCAGCCCGTTATTAATAAATTGGCGTATTTCTTATATATAACGCCCGGATTAATATTCCAGGTGGTGGTATATGTGCGCGTTACGATTTCCATAATGGTGGTGTGCTTCTCCATATTCTTCATGCAGATGTTGCTGCCATGGCTAACGATGCTCATCGCGCTTACGCCTGCCCTTGCGATAGATGGCATGTACTGGCAGTTTTTCACGTACATGTTCGCGCACGCATCGATATCCCACGATGGATTCAACATGATCGGACTTTTCATATTCGGCGCCACCGTGGAGAGGTTCCTGGGAACGAGGAAGTATATTTATCTCTACATAATTTCCGGGGTCGGTTCGGGGATCTTCCACATACTCATAACGGGCATATCCGAAATCCCCATGCTCGGTGCCAGCGGCGCGGTGTTCGCAGTTCTTACGGCCTACGCCGTCAAGTTCCCGGAGGCCAGGGTCTTGATATTCCCTTTGATGATACCCGTCAAGGCGATCTACGCGATAGTGGGTTTTGTGATCTTTTCAATATTCGCAGGCTTAACGAACATAATGCCCGGTACGGCGCATTTCGGGCATCTTGGGGGCATACTGTTTGGCGCCGGCATCATGTACTACTGGAAACAGCAGGAGAAGAAGAAATCCGATACGGGCATGGACGACTTCCAGTTCGTATGGGAGAGCTGGTGAAATGAAAGAGATATGCTTCGTCAGCAGGAACGAGAACAAGGTAAAAGAAGTGAGTGAAACGCTTAAAGACAGGAAAATAAGAATCGTCCGGAAGAACCTTGAACTCGAGGAAATACAGGACAAGGATGTCGCAAAGGTCGCGAAAAGTAAGGCCGAAGATGCGTTCGCGCTCCTGGAAAGGCCCGTCCTGGTCGAGGACACCGGCCTTTACATAGAAGCGATGAACGGCTATCCGGGGTCGATGATCAAGCATTTCTTCGAGTCCATCGGGCTTCAGGGTATTGTGGATTTTCTCAGAGGAAAAGGTCGGAAGGCCACGGCAGTGACGGCGTTCGCTTACTGCGATTCAGCCGGAAGGATTCGCGTGTTCGAAGGCCGTATCGAGGGGTCGATAAGCGACAAGCTGAGGGGAAAAACCGACTTCAACTGGGACAAGATATTCATTCCCCGGGGCCGGGAAGAAACGTACGCCGAGATGGGCTTGCCGGAGAAGGTGAAGATATCGCAGAGAACGAAGGCCCTGGAAGCATTCCACGAGTGGTTTGACGGCAGAGACGTTTAGCCGGATTTCTCTCCCGATAGCCGGTATCAGTGAAAAAATCCATTGAAGTGGAGATGTATTTTTAAATCTTCCTGCGATGTCTTTGACTTAATGTCGTGATTAACATGCCTGTACCTGAATTAGTAGATATATATACAATGGATAAAGGGATATATAGAAGTCTCCAAAATGACGGGCTCAATCCCAAAGAAGTGCACACTTCAGATAATAACGGGATGCTTTATGCTGCTATTGGGATACCTGTAGGGGAAGTTCCTCGTTATGTAAAAATGTCTCCTTTTGTTGAAGTGAGAGAGTTTAAGACGGACAAACTCCTGAACCGCATTACTTTTGAATACTGTACATCTGAATAATTTCGGGATGAACATCTTAAAGAGCTGTAACTGAAATGCCTGTATTGAAACCTTGGAAATTATCCGAAACGTTTTTTGAAACCCACCAGCTTTAGTGGTTTGTCGCTCTTTTTCACCGTCACTTTGTCCCCTTTCTCGAGATCGTGTAAGAGCTCCTCGCTTCCGTCCATGCATACTTCCCCGCGGTCGCTCAGGCATTCTATTTCCACGCTGTTGCCTCTTGGGGCGATCTCCCCCTTCTTCAGGCTGCCGGAATACGGAGCCAGTGCAACAACACCGATTACGCCGGCGTCGTATTTCAGCTTCCCGGCACCGGCGGAGTGCGCGAAAGCATGGGAACCCGTTGGCGTGTAGACTATTATCCCAGAGTTCCTTTCCGTGCTTTTGTTCCCGTTCACTTTCAGGCAGGAATCGAAAATCCTCCTCACGAAGACGGGGCTGACAAGTATGTCGTTGAGTGCAAGACCGGGCATTTTCCTGCCGTTTACGCTGGCCCCGAGCCTCATGAGAGAATACGTGTAATAATCATTACCTTCCTTTCCATTAAGCAGAGCAAGGAGCCTCTCCTTGTAGTCGGAACTGCAGGCCTTCATATAGTATCCGACGCTTTTTCCGGGGTTTATGCCGAGAACTGGACAATCAATGACCGGCTGGTCCCGAAGGAGGCTCCCGTCGCCTCCGGCAACAACCACGAAATCGCAACCGGGCTCTATTTTCTCTGTTGCCTTTGCACCGTTTTTCTCAAGGAAATCTATAACGTCTCTTTTTATCTCCCCGCCGTACCCCCCGTTCCTGCTCCTTACTGCGAATTTCATAAGAATAAATTGCGAGGCAACCTTAATATTTATTGGTTCTGGCATCAGGCTACGAAATCTCTATGTGATCTCCCCTGTTGTAAAGGTTGTTCACTGCGCCTATCGTGAAATTTCCCGTCAAATTCTGCATTATTATGGGTTTCACGTACTCGTTTGTTTCCAAGGTCAGTATGATATAATTTGAGGTCATATT
>JAUXKD010000112.1 GCA_030624445.1 Candidatus Aenigmatarchaeota archaeon | reverse complement strand
GTTCTTTCGGCAAGTGCAAAGAGAACCCGGAAGTCATATTCCAAAGAGACACCGCCGGATTGACGCTTGATTCCCTTGCCGTTAGACTGAATAATAACCTGTTTGGATCGCAGCAGCAGCCATGCGGTATTTTCTCCCGCAGGGCTTTATTGTTTGTTAGGGTCGCAAAAAGTCCGTGAGCGGCTTGTTGCTCCGCGGAAAGGGAAAAGCGTCGTTTCCCCTTGCCTCATGGATTGATGACCCACGATCCATGTCATCGATCCGGGCGCCCACACTCGGGCGCGATTGTCATTGATTCGGGCGCTCACGCTCGGGCGCGATGATAATATGCAAGTCGTTGATTTGGACGTCCTTAAACGGGCGCGTCGATAACTTTTTTTGAAGGCTTCCAAAGTGTATAAATTTAAACATACAAAAAATACATGGCCGGCCTTGATCCTTCTGCTTGTCTTTATCCTTTTGGGAGCAGGCGTTGAAAAGGTCTCTGGTTACCATCATGTCAGCAATCGTGAGATTATAGTGGGGGACAAGCTTTCAGCGAGGTCTCTTTTAACCTACGATGGTAACTCACTGGAGGTCCCGGCAGAAGACGGCCTCACAGTGATCCTGTTCTGGGCAATGTGGAGTCCGCGCTCGGAGCCGGCAGTGGACCTGTGGCAGAAGTTTGCAAAAGACTACGCCGATCATCCTCTGACGATAGTCGCTGTCAACTCGGAACGTGAAAGCCTCTCTACTTCTGAACGGGCAGAGTTAGAGGAATTTATAAAGGAGAACGTTATCGACCTGCCCGTTGTTATAGATGACGGCCTGACCCTGTTTAATGAATTCGCGGTAAAAGCCATGCCGACTGTATTTTTTCTGAACAGCGAGGGCGTCCTTGTTCATCGTTACCCGAGTTTCCCGTCAAGTGCGCCGCTGGACCTGAAGGAAGAACTTGAGATCCACTTCGGCCTCAGGGAACGTGAGAGCGAGGAAGAAAAGGAGGCCAGGGGTAAGCTTGATTATCAGCCGAAGAACAATGCCCTGCTCCACTATAATTTAGGAGTTCAGCTGCATAAAAAGGGCTTTGAGGACAAAGCCAGGGTACGGTACATCAAGGCCCTTCAGCTGGATCCTGAATATGCTGATCCCCTACGGACCCTTGAGGGGAGCTACTTTGCCGACGGCAAAACGGCCGAGGCTGAGAATGAACTGAAGTCCCTTCTCACTCGGAACGGCCTCAAGATGTTAGTTGACAGGATCGGTGAGGGCGAGCCCATCGTCATCGAAAAGAGGAAAAAGAACCATGCTGCGGAGAGAATGCGGCAGCTCATGGAGAAGGATGCTTCAAAGGAAGCTCAGGTGAAGTGAAAGACAAATTAATGATGTTTCGATTCGTCTCCAAATTAGTTTGTGGTCAATATATAATATATAGGTTACGGCAAAAACCCCTTCGCCTTCGCAACCCCTTTTTAGCTTCGCTTCAGGGCCTTTTACCGTAGCCTTAAATGGAATGGATAAATACGTATCGGGCCGGGGTTTTAGTGAATCGCGAAGCGAAGCTGGCCTTACGCGTAGCCGAGTGATTACACTCAAAACCCCGGCCTTAAGACAAAACGGATGTCAGAGCCAGAAAAATACCGATATTTCAAATTTATCCCTGCGGCATCACTGATAGCGCTCGGCATGCTGTCGATCCTGATATTGGCAGCCAGGGCCCTCCTCGTGGAGGACCGCTTCAGCAGCATCACGGGACTTTCGGGAAGTTTCGGGTTCGCCGTTGTAAAGCACGATGCAATGGTGGTTGCATTGCTCCTGATCTGTTTCCTGCCCGCCATACTCCTGAAGAGCCGTGCCGTCGGTTTTCTGGCAAAGTCAGCTGCGCTGCTACTGTCGATCTTTTACCTTAGTGATTTTATTGTCTTTCATATGTTCAACCTCCGTCTGTTCTGGACAGACATCTTCATATACGGAACGGACGTAAAGGCCGTCTTTTTCCAGTTGGCCTCCATGCTGGGGCCGGCCGGGAACCTGCTCCTGCCTGTTATCGTGATGGTGTTTTGTGCCTTTATCCTGTTTTTCCTCCTGTCCACCGTCAACCTGCCCTCAAAGCTGTCCGCCGGGTTGGCAGCCCTGGCTGTCCTTCTGGTGATCCTGAGTGTTGCCATTCCTGATATTAGCGGTGTCCATGCCTGGGCAGTGAAGAATGTCCTGGAGATCAACGCGCCCAACGGACTGGGCAGGGACTATGGACAGCAGTCGATCCAGGATAACATCTACTCATCTTGCGGTGGGGATGCCGTGGTCACGAGAACACAAGCTCCCCAGCGCCCCAACATTATCCTTGTGGTGGTAGAATCTCTTTCTGTCTACCACACACGGCTTTTCTCGGAGGAAAATAACACTGTGCCCCGGTTCGATGCCATCTCCGAGAAAGGCATCGCCTTCAGGGACTTTTTTGCCAACAATTTCAACACCGATGGAGGCCTGATTGCCCTGCTTACGGGAGTCCCGCCCCTGCCCACTACGAACCTGGGGACCATGGGGAAAATGGGCGGTTTCGACGGGTATTTCGGCATGAAAAATACTCTTCCGCGTCGCCTCGGTGACATGGGATACCATACCATGTTCATAACCTCGGGGGATCCGGCCTTTTCCCACAAGGACGAATGGCTCTTTTCCATTGGCTTCGACGAGGTCATCGGGAACGATCAGCCCTATTATGAAGGTATGAAGAGGTACCAGTTCCGCTCCGTCCCTGACAGAGCTCTTTACGAGAACATTGTTTACAATGTCCTGCCGGGACTGCCGGAATCTGAGCCCTACTTTCTGGTCATTGAGAATGTTTCAACCCACCATCCGT
>JAUXKD010000009.1 GCA_030624445.1 Candidatus Aenigmatarchaeota archaeon | reverse complement strand
CAACGAACTTTTCCCGGAAACTTTGCTGCCTTTTAACATGTCATTCTCTTTCTTCGGCCAATAGCCTTTCCCGGATGCCGGTAATAGCCGGCTTAATAAAGCTTTTATAAAGCGATGCATATCTTATTTCATGAAAGTCTTTGTTGACACCTGCATAATAGGTACGTTTGCCATCGACGAAAAGAACAAAATCGTTCATTACAAGCTGTTCTCTGTGGATCCGGATCTGATAGCGGAAAGACTGGCGCAGGTTAAAAGGGGCGAACTCATACCGGAAGAGGAATCCCTTATAAGGGAGCTGATAAAGTCCGGATACAGGCAGATAGCGTGGGACAAGAAGGTGGATTTCCCAGGCATTTCGTGCATGTATGAGCCTGATAATCCCGGGAAAAAGACCCTGCAGAAGGATTTCAGGCAACTGGCCCTTGGCCTTTGTTGGGTTAAGTCCCATTCGGAACTTAACCAGGTGCTTACGAAGGTCAACATTCTGCTGACGAAAAAGGAGCTCAGGAAACCGAAGAAGGACAGGATACTGATGCACGCGGTCGGCGTGGTGGACGAACTGGACAGGGTCATAAACACCCTCTCCGAAAGGATGAGGGAATGGTATGGGTTGTACTTTCCCGAAGCCGACAAGCTTGTGAGCGCACATGACCAGCTTGCAAGGATAATCTCCGAAGAGGGTGAAAGGGGGAAAATCAAGGACAAGAAACTGGCAAAATATTCCAAGATATCGGCCGGGATGCCTTTCTCAGCCGATGACCTTAAGTCGGTCCGGGAATATTCAGGCGCCGTTTCGGACCTTTACAAGACAAGGGAATACCTCGCCGAATATGTAAAAACCGAAAGCAGGAAAGTCATCCCCAACCTTTCGGCGGTCGCTGGTCCCCTGATAGCCTGCAGGCTTCTTTCCATCGCCGGCGGACTTGACAAGATTGCAAAGATGTCTTCAAGCACGGTCCAGTTGCTCGGCGCAGAGAAGGCACTTTTCAGGCACCTTAGAGGTCATGGGAAATCACCGAAATTCGGCGTGATATTCGCACACCCGAACATCCAGAAGGCGCCGAAAAACGAAAAGGGAAAGGTTGCCAGGCTGCTGTCGGCCAAACTCACCATGGCCGCCAGGGCGGATTTCTACACGGGGAAGAACATAAGCGAAAAGCTGCTTGCCGACTTCAGGAAGAAGCGGAAGAACGCAAGGGCAAAGAAAAAATCTTAAAAATGAATTCGAAATAAAAACGACAAACAGGAAGTTTCAGAAATCACGCTATGCCTGACACCAAGTACGTGCCCGCCTAGTTTTGGGAGATTACCATGAAGCTATTCCCTGCACTCTTCACAAAGACACTCGAATTTGATGATTTTGAAATCCGCAGAAACTTTTCCACATCTGTCACACACCGTGAGGTTGCTTTTTTCCGGTATTACTGGTTTGTAGTCCCCATCCCTTAGCTTGCTGAAACAATAGAAGCAGACGAACTGCCTCATCTGGCTGTCATTTGCTGTAGGCCACTGGCTTCCCCAAATCGGCTCTTTACAAATTTGGCATCTGTTCACATCATCACCAGTATTTTTTCTGAAAGGACTGTTTATGTGGGTCAGGTGGGATTCCATAATAAGGTGTTAAAAACTGCATTTAAAAAGATTTCCATTCTGCAACTGATATATATTAAAGATTGTTTTTGATTACATCGTCGATTGTTAATTTATAGCCTAATGATAACGATTTCAATAGAAACAGAAAGTGGAAAAATATTCCACTTTCTTTTAAGGCTGTCCAAGGAGCTTTCGATTTCTATCATGGAATGAGATTTCCGGGCTCGAAAAGAATTTATTTCAAAAGACCGGAGAAAGTGTATGAGAGAGCTATTTCCCGGCGTGTGGAAGAAAGGGAAGCGGCTTTTTACCAGAAGTCTGGTGAAAGACGGGGAAGCTTACGCAAAAAGCCTGATCGTGAAAGGGAAGGAGAAATACCGGGAATGGGACCCCGCGAGAAGCAAGCCGGCCGCAGCCATAGTGAAGGGGCTCAAAAACTTCCCGTTCAGGAAAAACAGCAAGGTGCTCTACCTCGGCATCGCCTCCGGCTCGACCGCAACTTTCTTTTCTGACATAGTGGGAAAGGATGGCGTGATCTATGGCATCGAAATTTCAGAGAGGTGCGTTAGGGATTTGAACATGGTCGCGGAGAAGAGGGGAAACATAATACCAATACTGGCGGATTCAAGAAAGCCGGAGCAGTACGAATGGGTGGAGCCTGTCGACATTTTGTACGAAGACGTGGCTAGCGACGACCAGACAAACATACTGATAAGGAACTCTGAGAAGTTCCTAAGAAAGGACGGTTTTGCCGTAATGGCTATAAAGTCGAGAAGCATAGACGTTACAAAGGAACCGGAAACGATCTACAAAAAGGAACTGGCCAAACTCGAAAAGCATTTCAAAATCCTTGACAAAATGAAGCTTGATCCGTATGAAAAGGACCATATGCTTGTGGTGATGAAGCCGAAATAGTCCTCAATTGCTCAAAGCTTTGTTTTGAGCTCGGTTATCTTTTCGATCAGCCTCTTATTGAATTCATCCACGTCCGTCCTTTTAACCATCGCTCCCGCGGCCTTTTCATGTCCCCCTCCGGACCCTATACCGGCAACCGTTTCCTTCAGAAGGCTGTTAAGGTCTATGTCCCCCGCCTGGCATCTCGCAGATATCTTCACGTACTGGCCCGAATACTTCGTTATTATTATGATCTTGTCCGGATTTCTTTCGGCCACAAGGGTCGAAATCGTCGAGGTGATATTCAGCCGGCTTTCGATTCTGTAAATGACCAGATCAAGATTGTGGTACTCTCTTTTTCTTTTCTCAAAGTCAGAAAGTATCCTCCTGATCTCACCGGTGACCTTCTTTTCGCAGGAGGCGAAATAGCCGTTTTGTGTTACGGCACCGAAATTGTCCATGCCAAGCAGAATTTTCAAGCTTTTTTCAACGCCTCTGGTGCCGTGGAGTATTAGGGCCGACAGTATATAATCCGATACTTCCTTCAGATTCGATTTCATTGGGTCTTTTCCCATTGAATCCGGATAGGCCTTCCTGCATTCGTCGATAACGTCTTTGCAATCCTCGAATCCGTAATCGCCTATGATTCCTATCGCGGCTATCCATACGTAGGGCTTCACGTCGTGACCGAGGCCTTCGAGCAGGCGGTACACCTGACAGCTGGACGGTATGTAGACGTTTTTCTCGAATCTCGGATTTATGTGTATGTTCCTTTCGGAACCCAGGTTTTTATTGGGAACGTGATGGTCTATCAGAAGAATTCTCATCCTCGGAAGCTTTCTCTGAAGAAGCTCGATTTTTTTCCATTCCTGGTCTATAGGTATATCAAGCACCACCATCAGATCGGGCTTCTTCCCGACAAGCTCCTTGAGGAACCTGTCATCTACGATGGGCCCCTCCCTCGGTATAAGCTCGAATCCCCTGAAGAATTTCAGCATGAGGATTGCGGAACACACGCCATCCAAATCAGTGTGGTATATAAGTATTTTTTTGCCTTTCCCCTTCAAAAGATGCGGGATTTTTTCCAGATCCATTTTTTTATTTTGATTCATGTATATAAGTTTCAATCTCCCAGTGCCAGAGAAATCACTGATCCCGCGTCCCTTAAATCACGGATGCCGCTTGTTCCCACAACCGCGCTCAGGTTGTCCGCATGATGCAGAATAAGGGCCTCAACACTCTGCGGCGAGGTCGTACCCTGTTCACCGAAATGCGAGGCGACCATATGGACAACGGGCTCCGGGAACCCCCTTGCGTACAGCTCTGCCGATCCCATTATAACATGATCTATGTTGAGTTCCGTTGTATCAAAAGCCCTTCCGTTCTTTCTCATCTCGAACAGCTTGGCTATGTCGTGAAGGATCGCTCCTGACAGCAGGTTGTCCCTGTTTATCTCCATGTCGTAGTTTTTCTCAAGCACGTCAGCAATATCCAGGCACAGGGTCGCGACGACGTATGTGTGCTTGGCAAGACCGCCATCGAAAACGTGGTGCCAGTTAAGGGACGCCGGAGCCTTCCCCATATGCATTCCCTTGTATTTGAAATTCTTGTTGCTGAGTTTCGGATACTTGAGTATATCGATAACCTTCTTCCTCAATTCTTTATCCTTTATTTGGTTCGCCGTATCGAGCACTTTTTTGAGGTAATCCATGAAAATCACTTCTTTAAAGATAGTTCAGACATTTAAATCTTTTTGATCATTTGTGTGAGAATCTGGCCACGTCTTTTTCTTTCACGTTTATTATTCTGAACAGTCACTCCGCCCTCTCTAATTCGAACTTTATCTTGACACCCTGAAAAGCGAGCGAGCCCTTGCCTTCGCCGTCTATCTTTCCAAAGGTCGCCTCTGAGGCGCCCACGCCGTCCAGTAGTTCTTCTTCCATTCTTTTGAGGGTCTTGATCGTTTTATTGTCGGATTCGAACCAGACGTTTATTTTATCCTTGACGTCCAGTCTTTCTTCCTTTCTCGAGATCTGAACCCTTCTCACAAGCTCCCTCAGGAGCGCCTCGTCTTCAATGACTTCCCCGAGGGCAAGTTTTCCGAACTGGAAATCCTTACCGCCACGGATGCCCTTTACCAGCTTCACGTCCTTGACGTTTCCCATTTTCTTTATGACATCGGCGAGAAGCTTCGTAGTTTTCCTAAGTTTTTCCGAGTTTCCCCTGGATGGGGCTATCGTCAGCTCCTTAACGGGCCACCTGAGCTTGAGACCTGCATCCTGCCTTGCGGAGTTCATCGTTTCCGTCATATTCTTGAGTATCTCCATCTGCTCTTCAAGCCCCTTGTTCACCATTTTCTTGTCCCCCCTTGGCCAGCGTGTCATGTGGACCGAATCCTTGCCGTAGATGTCCAGATAGATCTTCTCGGCCACGAAGGGTGTAATCGGAGACATCATCTTAACAAGGCTTTCGAGAACGTAGTTCAGGGTGTACTCGGCCGCGGCCCTGTCACCGCCCCTGTACCACGGAGATACCCTGTCCCGCACGAGTTTGATGTACCACCTCGAGAAATCGTTGAGTATGAAATCCTGAAGGCCCTGGACCAGCTTGTGAATCTGAAAGTTTTCAGCATCCTTTCTCTTCCCGAAGAGGGTGTTGACCTTGCTCAATATCCATCTGTCTTCGGGTTTCAGGACTGGCCTCTTTGCGGGAATTTTGGGGGCATACGTCTTGGTGAAAACATAGGAATTCCAGAAAACCGTGAACATCCTGTTCACTTCCTTTATTTCGTCCCAGTTGAAGCTGAAATCGTTCCACAGGGGGTTGCTCATGAGATAAAACCTGAGAACGTCCCTGCCATACTTGTCGAGAACCTCCTGCGGGTCAATGAATTTGCCTTTGGATTTGGAAAGCTTTATGCCCTTGACGTTCAACACGAAGCCGTGAAGCAGAACGTTTCTGAAGGGCGCCTTCCCGAAGGTAAGGACGCTCGTTATCATCTGCGAGTTCCACCATCCCCTGACCTGGTCGGGACCCTCCGTCTGGAACGTCGACGGCCACATCTTCTCGAACAGCCTGCTCTTTCTCGGGTAACCGAGGGCGGCCCAGGTGGAAACGCCCGAATCGAACCAGACGTCAAGGACGTCGGGAACCCTTTTCACACGATTCCCGCATTTGGAGCATTTGACCCGGACGTTGTCGATGGCGGGCCTGTGGAAGTCTATCTCCTTTCCGAGGCCGGACTTCTTTTTCAGTTCCCTGAAAGACCCGATAACTTCAATCTTGCCGCATTTGCATTCCCATATCGGAAGTGGTATGCCCCAGTATCTCTGTCTCGAAATCGGCCAGTCTCCGAGGTTCTCAAGCCAGTCGTTAAATCGTTCACCGGCCCATTTCGGGATCCAGTTGACCTTCTTGTTCTCGCTGAGCAGCCTGTCTCTCACGGCCGTTACCCTGAAGAACCACTGGGGAACCCCTATCTGCAGCAGCGGCGTGTCACATCTCCAGCACACCGGATAGTCGTGCGTGTAAGGATGCTTGTAAACCAGCATGCCACCTTCCTCGAGGTCCTGGATTATTTCTTCGTCAACAACCCTGGCCTTTTTGCCCGCGTACTTTCCCGTTTCCTTTGCCATATAACCGTCCAAACCGATCGGGCAAATGGTTGGAAGCCCCGCCTTTGACCCTGCATCGAAGTCCTCTTTTCCGTGGCCCGGGGCCGTATGCACAAGGCCCGTTCCATCTTCAAGGTGGACGTATCTCTCGGACAGGATGACCCTGTATGCATCGGGCATTTCGGGGAGCTTCATTTTGCCATGAAGCGGTCCCTCGTACCTCATACCTTCCAGCTTTTTTCCCGGGAATTTCCTTATCACCTTGTAGCCGGCCTCCAGAGCTTCCATAAGATGCTGCAGCCTTTCCTCCGCGACTATCCATGTCTCCCCGTTGCCGATCTCCACCTCAACGTAGGTGAATTTCGGATGGACCATGACACCGGTGTTTCCAGGAAGGGTCCATGGGGTGGTTGTCCATATGATCAGGTATTTTTTATTCTCGCCGAGCACCTTCAACTTCACATAGATCGAGTTGTCGGCCAGCTTGGAGTATTCTATCTCGTTGTAAGCAACCGCGGTCTCGCAGCGCGGGCAGACGTGAACGGGATATTTCCCCTTGTACAGGAATCCGTTGTCGAAAGCCCGTTTGAACGTGTACCAGGCACCCTCTATGTACTCGTTTTTCAGTGTCAGGTACGGGTCCTTCCAGTTCATCCAAACCCCGAGATTCGAGAACTGGTCGCTCATCACGTCAATGTATTTCGTCGCGAACCGCCTGCACTTGCTGACGAACTTGTCAACGCCGTAGCTCTCGATGTCTTTCTTGTTCTTGAATCCCAGCTCTTTCTCCACCTTGGTCTCTATAGGCGTCCCGTGGGTGTCGTATCCCGGCTGATCCCACGTGTCGAAGCCGAGCGATCTGAACAGTCTCAGGAAGACGTCCTTAATTATCTTGTTCCAGGCGGTCCCCATGTGTATGGAGCCCGTCGCGTAAGGCGGTCCGTCACCGAAAAAGAAGGTTTTGCATCCCTTCCTGGAGCGCATCACCTTTTCATAGGTTTTGTTTTTCTTCCAGTAATCGAGCACTTCGTTTTCTATTTTCTCATGATCAAAATGCGACATTTACACCCCTCGTTCTTTAGTAAATAGTACTCGTATCCATTTATTAATGCCCCTTTTCTGCATCGTGAAATGTCTTCAGGCATTGTTGCGCAAAGAACCGTGTTTTGTATTTCGCCAGAGCTAAGTTCAGCACGTCACGTGGAAAATTCCTACCACTTTCTTCCCGTCGTTGGCAAAGGCGTTGAAAATCTCCGCGGCTTTTGGGGTAATTTCCTTGTATATCTGCACGTTCTTGTTCTTGGCCCATGCCATGGTTTCAGCGGTTATCTTGATGGTGCTGTCATGCCCCGTGCCCAGAACGATTATTTCCGGTCCCGCCCTCAGAATCTTCATCAGCTCGCCAAGCTCTATGATGTGTTCCTTGCTTCTGTAGCTCAGTTTGCCGTTCCAGTAGATGGTCATGTCGGAGTAGTACGTCTTTCCGTTGATCGTGATTTCACCGAATTTCGTGGAATCTATGTTGGGCGCTGATTCTTTTACAATAGCCATAAGAGTATAATACAACCACTGGAATAAAAAATTTATCTCCATGATGGAACGGACGGAAGGCGGAGGCACCCTGAAATTCCGGGCCACGTCGTTGAAGTGGTTCGGGCTGATTTAAATTTGAACAAAGACAAAGATTATTCATGCCGCTTGCAGTCACCCACGTGCTGGCAACGATAATCCTTGTGGATTTGTACAGGGATTATTTCGCCAAAAAGAAGGGGTACTTCACCCTGCATACGATTTTAATCGCCGGCATCGGCGGATTGCTTCCTGACATCGACGTCCCCATCAACTGGGTTCTCGATGTGATCGGGCAGCCCCTGCAGATTATGCAGCACGGAGGCATAACGCATACGCCATTCTTCTCATTCCTCTTCATCATACCAGGTCTGCTGTTGTGGAAGAAAGGGAAGCGCAAGGAAGCCGTGTATTTCTATGTCATCGCGTTCGGCATCCTGCTCCACATTTCTCTTGACTTCGTGTTGGGAGGCGGTATGTACGAGGGCGTGATGTGGTTCTTCCCGTTCTCTTTTACGGCATCGAAAATCCATCTCATGAGCAATCTCAATATCTCCAACATGTTCGCCGGTATAGATGCCATAATTCTTCTCCTGTGGCTGTGGCACGAAGAAGTGAAGCACAAGATTCTGGACTTCATCTGACGCTGGACGAACCGAATACTTCGATGTCCTCGTAGACCGGTCCGCTGCGCGTCAGCGTACTTTTTACAAGCTTGAAGCTGTCCGTCTTGAACGGCTCCCCGATCGCTGTGTTCTTCAATTCCCGGATCTTCCTCAGGAATTCGTTCTTGTCGTTCACGAAGCGCACCCTCCCAAGTGTCACGTGCGGCTGGAACCTGGGGTCTTTCCTGAAACCAAGCTCTGACATCGAACCGTCTATCCTGGCATGCAGCTCCTCTAGTCTTTCCTTCGGCTTGAGACCGACCCACAAAACCTTGACGTAGCTCTCCGAGGGAAACGCACCGAAACCGGAAACGGAAGAAATGAAGGGTTTGAACCTTATCTTTCTCAGAGATTTCCTTATGGAATCAACCCTGCTGTCCTTGACATCCCCAAGAAATTTCATTGTAAGGTGTATGTTAACCGGCTCGACCCATTTTATCCTGGCATGCTCGTTTCCTATATCGTTCTGCAGTGCGGCCAGTTTCTGCCTTATACCGTCCGGCATTCCACATGCCACGAACAGCCTCATAAGGATAATAAATCCTGTTCCTATAAAAAGGCGCATCCTGAGTGGCCAACGGTGCAGTGTCAACCGGAAGCTTCTGTTATTTCATAAGGCAATTCAAACATGCTGTCAGGGATGTCTTCGAAAACGAAATTCCTGTATTCGGAATTGACCGTAGTAACGACGTTCCCTGTTTCGGTGACCGATTCCATTTTCAACGGTATCCCCCTTTCGTTCCAGATCCACGCCTTGACCGTCGTTGATTTCCCCAGAGTCGTAAAGGAATATTCAATGACTGTGGCTGACTTTCCATCGACGGTTTCGGTTCCGAGCACTTTTAATGTCGTATTCTCTGTCATTTCTTCGGAAAGCTCTTCAAATGTTTTTAGTGCCGAATCTCTTCTCTGCAGGGTAAAGTTCCCGCATTCTTCTACATAGGCGTTGCAGAGATAGTACGCATCAGGATGAATTATCGCAATAATTGTATCCCCGTAATCAGTAAATACAGATTTCATGTAAGGCATTTTCTGCCAGACTTCCAGATTTTCTGTTATTGAAAGTTCTTGCGGTACCAATCCGGTTGTTGTAGTAGTTGCGACAATTTCATACCGCACCGGTCCGATTGTCCCGGCCTTCGCAAGAATATCCTTCATGGATTCGGATGTTGCGGGTGTTTTAGATTTTGTAGTCACATTTACATTTGAGCCCGCATCCTGGATATTGTCCTGGACACACCCGCTCACAAGAATAACAACCGTGACCAAAATCAAATAAATGTATTGTTTTTCCATCAGCCTCATAATCTATTTTGAATATTTTCTATAAAAATAAAGCAGACGGGTCGTTCGGGAATAGGTCGATGGGATAAATATAATAAGCGTGATTGGCGAGAATGCTGCCTTATGATTAACTTTTTGCTTTTCAGAATTAATGAT